>JAGKTT010000004.1 GCA_021153285.1 Bacteroidia bacterium | reverse complement strand
CGACATAGAGAAGCTTTAATCTGCGACCACAAGTTCGATCTCACATCCCCAGAAGACTGACGGCATACATTCTTCTTCAGTGCCGTCATTTCTGACCAGGGCAGTGCGTTTCAAAGTAATAGTAGTACCACCTTCCTTAAGATATTGGAGGGTGGTTCTTCTTGCTTGAGAACCGATGATTTTCGGGTCAAATGCGACATATGCCGAAGTGCCTTCGAAACCGGTATATTGTTCCCTGCCTTCTTCATCTCCATAAATCTTGATATGGAAAAGGCCTTTGGCAGGGGCCTCCTCGAATTCGAATCTGATCCCTTTGTATTGTCCAAGGTCCACAGCGCCCTCCGTCATATTCAATTCAGACCAGATATCGTAATAGGTTACCTTGTAATCCAGATCATAATCACCGATTACCGGTATCACCGGAGCGAATCCGTCACCGTGATAACCTTTGACAATGGCTTCTGTTATCTCCGGTTCATTGAAACAAGGTATTGACCTGTATATGCCATCCGAGAGGAGCATCCAATGAAAGGTTCCGATACCGCGTCTCTTGCATTCACTGACGAAATAGCGGGCATAATAGCAGAAATTCTCCAGAGTAGGATTATCACTGAATGTTCCCCACTCGCCTACTATGACAGGGCCCCCAAGCGGTTCAAGATAGGTTTCCAGATCATCCAGCATCTGACTGACTTCCCTTTCCATAGCAGCCAGGTCATCGATCAACGGATAATTATGTACCTGGAAAATTATATGGTCACCCGGATCGGAAGGCTTCTTCATATTCTTGAGCGGATCCTGAAGATGCGGATTCCAATTGCCCGATCCGCTGCAGGCACCGTATGTATTGACCACCAGATTTCTTGCTGCATTGTTTCCTCCTGTGGCACGGACCACATTCACAAAACTCTGATTATAAGCGTTTATCGCATCATAGGCACCATTGGCCACTGTTTCGTCATACCCTACCGAAAGCGAAGCATAACACCAGGAACGGCCCTCGTCAAGCATCTCGTTGAAAGACTCGAAAAGAAGTCTGTGATCATAGTTCCTGAACCTTTCCGCTATCTGCTTCCATAGTCCTTCATATATCGCCTTGTTCTTTGCATAAGCCTCCGGAGAAGCCACCAGCCAGGCCAGTTCCTCATCTGCTCCTGTGTCGTGATGGACATTGATTATACAGTACAGTCCTGCGTCTATGACATAATCCACCACTTCCTGGACGCGGTTCATCCACTCGTCATAGACCTTTCCGTCCTCATCCATATGCACTCCCCACGAAACCGGCACACGGATGGCTCCGAAACCGGCCTCCCTCATCATCTCGATCAATGCTGGAGTGGTCACCGCCTGTCCCCAACCGGTCTCCCATCTTCTCCAATCCCTTCCGTCAGTATCACCAGCCCAGACCGGCTCCAGGGTATTTCCCAGATTCCAGCCCACACCCATATTGGCCACAGCTTCGTATGACGTCTCGAAAACAGGTGCAGGTTCGGGGTCCTGCTCGTAATCTGGTTCCGGCTTTGGTGATGGAGTCTCTGTGTCAGGTTTCTTTTCTTCCTCCAGAGGTTCTTCCTCAGGGGTACAGGCCAAGACTCCTAAGAATATCGATATAATAGCAATTATCTTATGCATAAACTTATATATTAACCTAGCACATCAGCTAAACCGCTTTCCTGTAATCAGTTATGCATTCTGCGTGCTCCCCAAAGTGCGGCACGTAGAATGCATAATCATCTATACTTCAAGCAGTTAACCGAGCTGCACAATCACTTTATGGTCTCCTGGAATGCACGGAACAATGTTTCCTGCTACAGGCTGGCCGTCAAGGAGAATCTCTCTGACACCCTTGCAGGCTCCGTCAGGATTCTTGACGGTGATTTCATAGAGGGAGCCACGGAAACGACGGGTGACGGTATACTCCTTCCACTGCGAGCAGATGCACGGATCGATCTGGAGACCATTGTAGGCCGGCTTGATACCGAGTATGAACTGAGTGATGGCATACCAGTTCCAGGCAGCGGTTCCTGTGAGCCAGCTGTTCTTGGCTTCGCCCGGCTTGGCAGCATCCTTACCGGCAATCATCTGTGAATATACATATGGCTCTACCTTGTGGAGGGCACTGTTCTGTTCTGTGTATGAAGGACATATCTTGCGGAAATAATCCCAGGCATAATCACCGCGTCCGAGAACGGTCTCTCCGATGATGACCCAAGGGTTGTTATGGCAGAAGATTCCTGCATTTTCCTTATAACCTGCCGGATATGAGGAGATTTCACCGTATTCCACGAGATATTTTGTGAATGCAGGATTATTGAGGACGATTCCGTGCTCGCAGTCCAGACGCTCCTTGACAGAATCCAGAGCCTTCTGCACCATTCCTTCCTCGAGTCCGATTCCGGCCATTGTACACCAGCCCTGAGACTCTATGAAGATCTGTCCCTCTTCATTCTCCTTCGAGCCGACCTTGCGTCCGAAATAGTCGTATGCGCGGAGATACCAGTCGCCGTCCCAGCCGTGCTTCTTCACTGCCTCTACCATATCCTCAACGCATTTCTCAGCTCTGTCAGCCTCTGCATCAAGCCCTCTCTCACGACAGAGTTCCACATAATCACGACCGCAGACCACGAAGAGTCCGGCAATCATAAGTGACTCAGCCTTAGAACCTTCCGTCTTATTTTCTGTAGTCTGGAATGATTCGTTAGGATCCCAGGAGAAGCAGTTCAGGTTCAGGCAGTCGTTCCAGTCTGCACGACCTATCAAAGGAAGGAGGTGAGGTCCGAGATTGTTCACCACGTGATTGAACGAGATGCGGAGATGCTCCATAAGGCTGACCTCAGAACCCGGTTCATTGTCGAATGGAACCGGCTCTTCGAGGATGCTGAAATCTCCGGTTTCCTTGATATAAGCCACTGTTCCGAAGATGAGCCACATCGGGTCGTCATTGAATCCGCCTCCGATGTCATTGTTTCCTCTCTTTGTGAGCGGCTGGTACTGATGATAACAACCTCCGTCAGGGAACTGTGTGGAAGCTATGTCGATGATACGCTCGCGGGCACGCTCCGGGATCTGATGCACGAATCCCACGAGGTCCTGATTAGAGTCACGGAAGCCCATTCCACGTCCGATACCGCTCTCGAAGAAGGATGCCGAACGGGACATATTGAATGTGACCATACACTGGTATTGGTTCCAGATATTGACCATTCTGTCGAGTTTCTCCTCCGGACTCTTCACCGAATATATGCCGAGCAGGCTGTCCCAATATGCATTGAGCTGTGCGAAAGCGGCATCTACCTTGGCAGTGGTGTCGAGGGATTCGATCATTGCCTTTGCCTTGGCTTTATTGATGATAGGAGAGCTTCCGCTATGGAGAAGACCAGGCTCAGCCTCTGCCGCAAACTTCTCATCCTGAGCATTTTCTACATATCCGAGAAGGAATATGTAATCCTTGCTCTCCCCTGCCGCAAGCTCTACCTCGATACAATGAGAAGCAATCGGACTCCATCCGTGGGCCACACTGTTTCCTGACTCGCCGGCAAGCACATTCTGAGGATCGCGGAATTCGTTGTAGAGACCGATGAAAGTCTCTCTGTCGGTATCGAAACCATTGATAGGAGCATTCACGCTATAGAATGCATAATGATTGCGACGCTCCTTGTATTCTGTCTTATGATAGATGACCGAACCGTCGACCTCCACTTCACCTGTAGAGAAATTGCGCTGGAAATTCTCCATATCTGTGGCAGCATTCCAGAGGCACCACTCTGCAAACGAGAAGATCTTGAACTTCTTCGCCTCAGTCGAGGTATTGCAAAGGGTCATCTTCTGCACCTCACCCCATACCCCCAGAGGCACGAAGAACAATACGCTTGCCTCCAGGCCGTTCTTTGCTCCAGTGATGCGGGTATAGCTCATTCCGTGACGGCACTCGTAGAAGTCCAGCGGAGTCTTGCAAGGCTTCCAGCCCGGTGACCAGACTGTGCCGCCGTCATTGATATAGAAATATCTTCCGCCATTGTCCATAGGGACATTGTTGTAGCGATAGCGGGTGATTCTGCGGAACTTGGCATCCTTGTAGAAGGAGTATCCTCCGGCAGTGTTGGAAATCAGCGAGAAGAAGTCCTCGTTGCCGAGATAATTTATCCAAGGCCAAGGGGTCTTGGGGTCTGTGATGACATATTCGCGAGACCTGTCGTCAAAATGTCCGAAAGTCTGATTCATAGTCTATATTAAAATTCGTAAAGTGTTATAGATTAGGATGTTAAAAATATGGAGCGCACAAATCGTCGGTTATTCCGCCACCAGATAGAAGACACGGCTGCTCCAGTCATCCTGCTTGTGGTAATCGACAATATGCTTGAGAGGAATCTCCAGGCCGTTTTCCATCAGGAACTTTCCGCTGAAAGACAGGCCTTCGTACGGAAGCGGCTGATTGTCAATACGGTTCAACTCGCGAATCTTGTAGCGCTTTTCAGGGTCAAGTCCGGCCATCTTCACACGTGGGAGATGATCGTCATAGAATGTCTCAGTCTTCCACCAATAGAACACTGCCTTATCCTTTGACGGATCCACATACATCATCGAAGCCATATTGTGACCGTCGTATGGAGAAACGAGGCGATAGATGTCACCCATCTGCACCACAGGGCGGATCTCCTTATATTCCGATATTGCCTTACGGCAAAGAGCCTTCTCCTCCTCTGTCATATTCTTAGGCTGGATCTCCATTCCCAGACGTCCGCTCATCGCTACGTCAATACGGTATTTGATGGAAGTAGTGCGGAATACGGTGTGGTTAGGGGTAGCGCTGATGTGCGATGCCATTGCAATGGCAGGGAAGAAATATGAGGTTCCCCACTGCATATAGACTCTCTGGAGAGCATCGGTATTGTCACTTACCCAGAACTCATCGAACCAAGGGAGCACTCCCCAATTGGCACGACCGCCACCGGATGCACAGGCCTGGATGGTTACATCCGGATATTTCGCACGGATTCTGTCGCAGACAGCTGCAAATCCGCGGTGATATTCGATATAGAGATGGCTCTGCTTGTCCTTAGGCAGATACTGCGATCCGTGGTTGGCCACAGGCATATTTGCATCCCATTTGATATAGTCGATTTCAGGATTCTCTGACATTATGCGGTCAAATACTCCGAATACGAAATCCTGCACTTCAGGATTTGCCAGGTCAAGAACCAGCTGTGTGCCTCCACGACCCAGAACCGGATCACGTTCAGGAGCTTTGATCACCCATTCAGGATGCTTTTCATAGAGTTCGCTGACAGAATTGGTCATTTCCGGCTCGATCCAGATACCGAACTTTATGCCGTGCTTATGAGCCTGTTCCACCAGCCATCCGATGCCGTTTGGAAGTTTGTTCTTATCTACGTCCCAGTCTCCAAGAGCACAATTGTCAGTAAGACGCGGATATTTCACTCCGAACCAGCCGTCATCCATAACGAAAAGTTCTCCTCCCATAGAGGCAATATCTCCCATCATCTGGTCCATTCCCGGCTCATTGATGTCGAAATATACACCCTCCCAACTGTTCAGAAGAATCTTGCGTTCCTTGTCACCGTGGGCCAGTTTATATTTGCGTCCCCAGCGATGGAAATTACGGCTGGCTCCGCTGAGTCCTTCGTCGGAAAAAGTAAGAGCGAGCTCAGGAGTCTTGAAAACTTCCTTTGAGGCAAGGATATACGCCGAGTTGTCAGGATTTATTCCTGCAAAGAACTCGTGATAATCTGTGTCTTTGGTATCGATACGGAGCTCGTAGTTACCGCTGTAGCAAAGTGCGGCACCGATTACGCGGCCAGAATTCTCCTGAGGCTTTCCATCCAAAGAGAACATAACTTCAGCGTGATCGGTGTGGGAATTACGGGAACCATCCTTATTCTTGATGACTCTCATCCCTCTGTCGAGAGGTTCCTGCACCAGACGTCCCTCTGCCGCCCAGGTGCCGTGAAGATGGCTGAGCCATACATCACCCACGCGTACAGGAAGGTAGCCGGAATCGAATCGTGTAAGGGTCACAGACTTCTTTTCAAGGTTCTCTATCTCTGTCCAGGTCTCGATCATATCCACATCCTTGTAAGCACGGTAGCATACGGTCACATAGAGGGGATATACGGTGTCTTTAAGTCTGATGCGGGTCACTTCAGCTGCCGGCTCCTCAGACTTTGATACGCCTTCCACCATCAGGACTGTAGACATATTTCCATCACAGTGCGTAGCAGCAAAGGCCGGCTCGGAAGCACAATTGAATCCATAAGGCTGATATGCGTTGTGATCCGGCACTCCTGCCGCCTGAAGATTGGCAAGGTCATCATCTGAAAGTCTGGCACCGAAATACTGGATCCTAAGGGTCTGTCCCTGCTCCGCCGAGAGTACCATTTCAGTATTCGGCGTGGCGATGCGGATCTGGGCAGATGCCGTCAGAACCGTTGCAAACAACAAGATAAAAAATCCTATTCTTTTCATTATGTGTCTTTAAATTATCATAACTGTTCCTTTACATATTTACCCCAAGGTCTGAGGTCTGAATCCGCCCAAGGGCCTTCGGAAGCGGCTGTCGGAAGAAGCATAGAGCAGGTTTCCTCCTTGTCTGATATAGACCAGAAGGCATAGCTGATGTCATTCTCGTCCATCCACTCGATCCAAGCCTCAGTCGATTCCTCATCGATAGGTCCCTGACCGTCAGCATTCATTCCTCCGCACTCGGTAACGAAAAGAGCAAGTCCTTTGCTTATCGCGTAGTCACCCTTCTCGCGCAGCCACTCCTTATGAGTGCCGGCATAGAAATGCAGTGTATACATAAGATTGTCATAACCTTCGATAGGATCATTGGCTGCATCGTCCACATTCTGCGACCAACGAGGAGTACCGACCACAATGACAGCATCCTTCTCGACGGCACGGATAGCAGCAATGACTGTCTCGGAATATTCCTTGATCTCAGCCCAGGTATAGTCGATCTGATTGACGTGATCCTTGTACGAAGGCTCGTTCCAGATCTCATAGATGACATTAGGAACGCCCTTGTATTTATTGGCCATATAAGTAAAGAACTCCACGGCAGCCTCGGTATGAAGGCCGTGAGCGTGCCAGTCCACGAGGACATAAACGCCCTCTGCTATTGCGGCGTCCACTATTGTACAGGCACTCTTCTTTCCGAATTCAGGATCCTTCAGGTAGCACTGCACCTGACACTCGGAATTGTCGATTTCCACTCCGATTGCGGCACGTACCAGCTCCGCATCCCAGTCCTGAACGACGTGCTTCACGGCAGCGGCATTGTAGAATCGAGGCCAGAGAACATTCCAGCCGAAGCTCATTCCCTTTAACTCGACTTTTTCACCTGACTCGTTCATCAGAGCCGTTCCCTCAACGTGCAGACGCTCCACCTTCGGAGATAACTGCGAACAAGCTGCCAATAAAATCATTATGGCAGCAGAAAATAACACCCTTCTCATAGGAGAGTTCAATTCATTGATTATCACTAGCTTATGTAATCTACGTGCCTTCCTGGAGGGAGCACGTAGATTACATATCTCATTATGGATCAGCGGATTACGCGCCACGCTTAACAGCAAGTTCAGCCTGAACACCTTCCATCTTCTTCTTGGTCAATGGATAGAACCACACCACAAGGATAGAAAGTGCAGCTACGAGAGCAGGGCCCCAGCTCATAAGGATACGGAGACCGAGGATGGCAGTATCTGTCTGGACTGCACCTGCCACGGTATTGTAACCGAAAGCTGCAAGAAGCCACATTACAGCCGAGCCACCGAAGGCACCACCGAACTTCTGAGCCATCGAGGCAGAAGAGAAGATAAGTCCGGTAGAAGCAGTTCCATCCCTAAGCTCCGAATAGTCAGCGACATCCGCGTACATACTCCAAACCAGCGGCGAAATGATGCCGGTAAATGTAGAGATAAGGATCTGGAAGAAAAGCATAGCCCAATATCCGCCAGCTGTGGCAGGAAGGAAGAAGAATGCAATGCTGAGGACAATAAGAACTGCCATCGACAACATATATGTGCTCTTCTTTCCAAGATTCTTGGACATCGGTACAGCAAGCACTACTCCGATCATATTGGAAATTTCACCTATCGAAAGGAAGATTCCGGCAGAAACAAGGAACGCCCACTGCGGAGCAAGCTCTACGGTCTTCTGGATATAGTCTGCAAAGAAATATGCTGTAGCTGTTCCGCGGACAGTATTGAAAAGATTAGATGCAAGGGCAGCACCGATAAGAAGCCACCAAGGCTTGTTCTTCAGAAGAAGCTTGAGGTCCTGGCCTACGGATACAGTAGACTCACTCTTCACATACTCCTTGGTGAAAAGGAAGCTTAATATGAAGAGAAGGCAGCAACAAGCTGCAATCACGATCATAGCTTTCTGCCAAGCTTCAGGACTTGTAGAGATAGATGAAAGTCCGCTTGAGGCCTCAACAGCTGCCACACGTGTCTTGTCAAACATATTGCAGAGAGGTTCCCATATACCGAGAGCGATGAAGCTACCGCCATATGCAAAGAACATCCTGTATGAAGACAATACTGATTTTTCATCAGAGTCAGCGGTCATCACATTCAGAAGCGAGCCGTAAGGCACATTGATACCTGTATATACGGTCATCATAAGAATGTAAGTTACATATGCCCAGACTGTCTTTCCGTTTTCAGGTGTGGTGAAAAGGAGGATTCCGCAGACTGCGAATGGAAGTGAGAAGAAGAGCAGATACGGACGATATTTGCCCCAGCGGGTCTTGGTTCGGTCGCATAGGATACCCATCATAGGATCTGACACCGCGTCCCAGATACGGGTCACGAGCATAAGGACTCCAGCATCTGCCAGGCTGAGTCCGAAGACATTGGAATAGAAGAACGGAAGAAAGTATGAGAAAAGCTTCCAGAACATCGATGATGACATATCACCGAAGCCGTAGCCTATTTTTTCGCTTAATTTCATTGGTTGTTTCGTTTAGTGATTTGGGGTCGGAACGATTATAAACGCACCGCGTGGCCAGCTTTGAAACAGCATCAGGATATGCCTTGCTCGCGCACGCGGTGCTTATATAATTATTTTAAGTTTTTGTCAATCAGACGGTTGAGACACTTAACAGTCTCACCAGTTGTAAGTCCGTCCGGCTCTGTATTGAGACAGTAATCTACGAGACGATCCACTGTAGATGTAGCCACGTGCATACGTGTGTCGCTTGAAGCATAGTAGATGAATACTTTTCCATCTTCGTCTGCAATCCAGCCGTTAGTGAAGAGTACATTCATTACATCACCGATATATTCCTCATCCTTTGGCACCATAAGGAATCCTGCAGGATCGGCGATAAGCTTTGTAGGATCCTCGAGAGAAGTCATATACATATAAAGAACATAACGAAGACCAGATGCACAGCCGCGTACTCCGTGTGCAAGATGGAGCCAGCCACGGTCAGTCTTGATCGGATGAGGACCCTCACCGTTCTTTACTTCCTTGATTGTGTGATAATATCTGTGGTTGATGATCTTCTCCTCTTTAACGACAGCCTTCTCCATTGTGTCAACGAGTGCCCAGCCGATTCCGCCACCGTTTCCGGCATCGATGAAACCGTCCTGAGGACGAGTGTAGAGAGCATATTTGCCATCAACGAACTCCGGATGAAGAACTACATTACGCTGCTGTGAAGTCGACTCCAGGTCAGGAAGACGCTCCCAGTTCACGAGGTCCTTGGTACGTGCGATTCCGGCAGCTGCAACTGCTGAAGAAAGATCTCCTGCCGGTGCATTCGGATCCTTGCGCTCTACGCAGAAGATACCATAGATCCAGCCGTCTTCGTGTGCAGTCAGACGCATATCATATACATTGGTAGCAGGCTCACCATACTCCGGCATTGTGATCGGACGGTCCCAGAACTTGAAATTATCGATTCCGTTAGGGCTCTCAGCCACAGCAAAGAAAGACTTACGGTCAGCAGCCTCGACGCGTACTACAAGCACATACTTGCCGTTCCACTTGATAGCGCCTGAATTGAGAGTGGCATTGATGCCGAAACGCTCCATAAGGTATGGATTGGTCTCTTTGTTGAGGTCATATCTCCAGAAAAGAGGAGCGTGCTCATTTGTAATGATAGGATTCTTATAACGCTCATAGACGCCATTGCCTTCGATAGGCTCATTCTTCTTTGTAATGAGGGCTTCGTGCTCTGCCTTAAGCCACTCGAGTCTCTGTTCAAATTTCATAATTTTAAAAATTTAAATATTAAATAAACATAATCTGGTCAAGTTTCGCAAACTCCTTGAAGTCTTCCTCTGACTCCTCGCCTGGGAAAGGCGCATAGAAATGGTGCTGCATATTTTCATCGCAGGCATTTCTCCAAGTAAGTACATATGAAACAGGGTAATCCTTGATTGCCGGATAAAGCACTTCTGTCCACCACTTAGGATTCTTTATGCCCTCGCAGCCGGTTTCGGTTACAGCCATCAGCTTGCCGTGCTCGGCCGCAAATGCAGCTGTCATATCAAGAGAACTTTTCATCTTGGCAATGAAGATATCAGCCGGAGTGAACTGATAGAAATCGATTCCCACCATATCGATGATCTCATCTCCCGGATATTTCGCTCCGAAATCCTCATATGTGAAAAGACCGCCTGCATCAGGAGAATAAGACCATACGAGATGATCGAATCCACGCTCCTTGGTCATATAATCATATGTCATACGCCAGAGGGCCTTATATTGCTCCACAGTACAAAGATCAACTCCCCACCAGAAGAAGTTCCTTGTATGTTCGTGCCAAGGACGGAAAATCACAGGAACAGGCTTTCCGTCCGGAGTCTTGATCGACTCGAGATAATCAGCAGCCTTGGAAAGCCATCCCATAAAGAATTCGTGCTTCTCCCCTCCCGGAAGGATGGATGCCACCACCTCTTTTGAAGATGTATCCCAGGTATCTCCCCCAGTAAGAGGGTTGCGAGGATGCCAGGAGAAGGTCACGACACCACCCCTGAGATAATGTGCCACAGCTGCAGCTCTCATCTTATTGAAATCATTATTATCAATATTGGTCGGAGAATCAAGCTCGATTCCTCCCAGATCCATTCCGGCAAGAGCAGGATAAGCACCGGCTACATCCTTGATATCCGACTTCTCGAATGCTGTCTCATCAGAGCCAATCTTCCAAGAATGTCCGTAAAGATAGGTATCCTGATGTCCGAACATTATCTTTTTCTGATCAATAAGTCCGGAAAGACGGGAAAGAAGCTCAGTACGAGGAGTTTCCAGGAACATCATCTTGTCAAGTCCGGCAAAGGCCTCGAAGTCCTTCTGAGACTCTTGTCCGGGATAAGGTGCATAAAAATGGTGCTGCATATTGTCATCACAAGCGTTTCTCCATACAAGAACATAAGAAACAGGATAATCCTTCATCACAGAATAAAGAACTTCTGTCCACCACTTCGGATCCTTGATTCCTTCATATCCTGTCTCGGTTATGGCCATAAGCTTACCGTGCTCATCTGCAAAAGCTTTGGTTATATCAAGAGCATTCTTCATACTTGCCATATAGCTTTCGCGGTCTGCTCTCGCATAGCAGTCAAAGCCTACCATATCAATGATTTCATCACCAGGGTACCTCTCGCCGAACACTTCAGCAGAAGAGAGTTCACCCGCACCCGGAGAATAAGACCAGACAAGCTGGGTCATTCCACGCTCACCTACCATATAATCATATGTCATCTGCCAGAGAGCCTTATACTGCTCTGTGGTACAGAGTCTCTGTCCCCACCAGAACCAGCTTCCTGTGTGCTCGTGCCAAGGGCGGAATATCAAAGGAATCGGCTGGCCGTCAGCTGTCTTGATTGACTCCATAAAATCAGCGGCATTTGCAAGCCAACCCATAAAAAGTTCGTGCTTTTCTCCGCCCGGAAGGATAGAAGCCACGACCTGATCTGAAGTGACATCCCAAGCATCACCCCCAGTCAGAGGATTGCGAGGATGCCACGAAAAAGTAGTGACTCCGCCTCTCTCGTAATGAGCGATAGCAGACTTGCGCATATTGTCAAAGTAATTCTTGTCCAGATTGGCCGGCCATCCCATCTCGATGCCGCCAAGATCCATTCCATATACCGCAGGATATTTTCCACAGGATGCCTTGACATCCGACTGTACAAAAATATCGGCATCATCGTCGATCTTCCACGAATGACCGTACATAAGGTCATCCTGATGTCCGAACATTATCTTTCCGTCCTCGATCTGCGCGGAAAGGCGCTCCAGAAGAGCGTCAGCAGGGGTCTTGACAGACTTATCCGAGACACAAGATACGATTGCCAATGTTGCAAAAATCATTGATAGGGATTTCTGTATCATAATTATATAGTTTATAGTTGTTTTATAGATTCTCACGTCGCCTTGCAGGCTCCTCAGAATGACAGAAGAACGAGGCTCCTCAGAATGACAGTCCGTTACTTTGGAGCGTTGCGGTAGACGTCATCGAGGGTAAGGGAGTTGCCGTAAGAGGTGACAAGAGCCTGGATTGCAGCCTTTGCTTCATCAGAGCAATATTCTCCTGTACCGTGGTCGATGAAGGCGTGACGCTCGTTGCCTGCACCCTTGGCACCATTGTCCCAGATGATCGAAGGAACGCCGTAGGTCTTGGAAAGTTTCGCGAAATACTTGAGATAGTACTGCTGGAAGGCCTGTTCGCGGGCATTGCCACGGTTCACGCAACCGAACTCGCCAAGATAGACAGGAATGCCTTTCGAGATATAGTTGACATATATCTTTTCGAATACCTTCTTCAGGTCTGCCTCATTATCCCCCGGAGCCTTTTTCGAAGCCTGTGCCGTATGTCCCCACTCAGAATATTTTGCAGTAAGGGTATATTCTGACGGATCGTAGCAATGAACCGAGATCATCAGACGGTCAGTCGCCGAGTCTGTCGGCATTACAAAAGATTCAATGGCAATGTCTACATTAGTACAATATGCTGGAATGCCGAGGATACGGTCAGCATTGGATCCACCGCTGCCACGCACTGCATCCACAAATGCCTGATTCCATTCATTCAGGCACTGGTACTGCTTGCCTCCGTCCTTTCGGTTCGCTCCCCAGCCCCAGCTGCCGTCGTGGATCTCATTGAAAGCCTCGAAAATAAGGAACTCGCCCTTGTCCTTGAATTTGTCTGCAATCTGGCTCCAGACTGCTGTAATCTGGGCAAGAACCTTCTTCTGCACCTCAGCATTTCTCGAAGCGCCGAGGATATCCAGCCAATATTTGCTGTCTCCGCCGTCGTGATGTATATTGACAATAGCATTAAGGCCTGCCGATTCAGCATAGCCAACTACTTCCGCCACTCTGTCAAGCCAGGCATCCTCTATCTTATAGTCCGGAGCCTCGCCTATATGTCCCATCCAGGTCACAGGAATGCGGACTGTGGTGAAACCGGCAGCCTTCAGCTTATTGAATGTAGCCTGAGTGGCCTTAGGATTGCCCCAGAACTGCTCACCTGAAATGCCGTTGTTATGAGCATCGAAGTGATTTCCGAGATTCCAGCCAAGGCCGAGTCTTTCAGCAAACTGCCAGGCAAGATTTCCATTATCTTCAGGCACAACGGATCCACCGCCATTTCCACCATCTCCAGGTGGCACAGGAGCCTCTGTCTGAAGGATATCCAGGTACGTCTTTTCTTCTCCAGCCACGACAGCAAGTCTGGTCTGACGCTCTTCCGGCAATACATTCTTTTCTACTGTCACTGTCACGACTGTCTTATGGTCTGTGGCTGTTCCTTTCTTCGTCTTTATCCAGTTTTCTTCCGGTACGAGATAGATTTTTTCAGATGCAGTCACTGTAAAAGTCTGCTCGCCACCTTCGTGGGTGAATTGCATAAAAGTCTTGTCGATGGACAAAGAGACTTTTTCAGTCGGTTCGGGTGTTTCCTGACCACATCCTATGGCCAGAAACAATGATGTAAGTATGTATAGTATCTTTTTCATAGTCTTTTTATAGATTGTCACGTCGCTTCGCTCCTCACAATGACAATAAAACGTCGCTCCTCACAATGACAATACGAAGCTCGTAGAGCCGTGGCCATCTACTTCAAATCAGGCATATCTTCACGGTTCATCACGTATGGGCTGGAAATGACCTTCTTCCAGTAGTCTGATGTATTCAGTTTGAAATTGGCATCGGAAGGGGTCAGAACGATGTTTCCGTTGGAATCAGAGTTGCACCACACCATAAACCACGACCACCTGTTGCCTGCCTCCATATTTTTGGCAGGATCCGGAATATTGCCGCATTCGCTGACAGTCACAAGCTTCTTTCCCTTGGTCAGATCCACGAGTGCCTGATACTGTCGGGTCTTGGCATCGGTGTTTGTCTCATAGATATCCACTCCAAGAATGTCCACATATTCATCTCCAGGATACCAGTCGAGATTTCTTTCTTGGGCGTAAGGAATAGTTGGGACGACATCCACGGTCCACACCCATATGAGATTGTCCAGGCCGTAGACATTCACCAGCTGGTCATAAAGAAGTCTCCAAAGCTGCTTGCAAGGCTCCGCACCATATCTGCCCCACCAGAACCAAGCTCCAGAGCCGCCGCCTTCATACAAGCCATAGTTTCCGGCAGCCTCGTGAAGCGGACGCCAGATCACAGGAATATTCTCGTTCTCAAGAAGCTGAAGATAGCCGGCAACCTCCTCGATATCCTTCATTATGAAGTCGTTCTGCCAGGTACCAGGCTTAAGAGCCTCACGGATATCGAAAGAAGTCTGGTCAGAATAGAATGCATAGCCGTCGAAATTGTAATTATTGACGCCATTGTCCCAATCTGTCTTGCTGTTAGGAACATTCCAGTGCCACATATAGTTTACCAGACCACCTGCAGCCCACTGCTCCTTAGGCGCTGAAATGTCATTGTAATTCTGAACCCAGCTCCAGTTGTCAGGAGTCGGCGAGAACTGAAGGAAGAGGAAGTCATAGCCTGCCAGAGCCGGATGCTTTCCTGTGTGCTTATAGACTGCATCCACGAAATCATTCTTATGCGAATGGCTGGACTGCACGCCGCTGAGAGTCTTCTTTCCGCTCTGCTCAAGAAGGAAATTGTATACATTCTTCGCCTGCTGCGAAGCATTCGGGTTCACGAGAGTCTTTACCGGATCCAGATCCGAAGGCTCATAAGGCTCTACATATTTCATTGTGAAAGAGAAGCGGATCTCGTCAGCTGTATCCTGATGCTCCCTGAAGCCCGATATCGTACCCTTCGGAATCACCAGAGTGTAGGTCTTTCCGTTTTCTTCCAATGAGACAATATCCACCGTCACCTTCTCATTGAAGGCATTCACTTTTGCGACCGTCGCATCATTGTCGATGCTGACATTCTTCTGCTGGGCAGAAGGACATTTGACATTCTGATCGAAGATCAATGTCACTGTCAATTCCTTACCGGTCACCCCTGCAACTCCATTTTCAGGAGTGACAGACAAAAGTGTCGGTCCGACAACAGGTTTCTCCACCACCGGTGGTTTCTCTGAGCAGCCAGCAAGAAACAGGCAGGCAGAAAGAAATATTATTGATAATCTTTTCATCTTATGTGGTTTTTCCGGCTCCAGAGGGGGCGGTCAGGCCCCCTCTGGAAAATATAGGGATTACAGGAGAGTAATCTTTGTAACCTTTACATTGTCACCATTCAGGACGAATGTACCACCCCACCACTGCTGTACAAATGCAGCGTCGAGCATTGCCTGAGTCAAGGTAAGTTTATACTTGCCACCGTTCGCATCGAGATCATACTCTGTGAACTTACCGCCTTCAGTGTCGTTGCCTATTGAGCAGAAGCTGCAGTATGTAGGACCCCAGTGACCTTCCACAATCTCAAGTTTCCAAGATGGATCAAGAGGCTCGATGTAGAAGTTAAGGATCTGTCCTGCCTGAGCACCTGCCTGCTGAAGCTCAAGACCAGCATCAGAGAGAGCGTATGGCTGGTTAGCCCAGTCGTCAGCGATGAGTTCGCCTTCCCAGAGAGTAACCTCCTGAGAAATCTCAGAAGTAAGGGTAAGCTTTGTAAGGGTGTAGTTTGCACCTGTCATCACGAGACCGCCCTGGTTAACGAGCATATCGATATCGGCTGCAGTGAGCTTGATAGCATAATATGTTGTTCCAGGAGTCATAGGGATGTTTCCGTCTCCCTGTCCCAGACTTGTAGCGATCTCCACGCCTGAAGGTATTGAAGCCCAGCTTCCGTTACCAAAGCGTACCTGCCAGTAATCTGCCTCGTGGAGAGTGAAGTATGCAGTCAGGATGGTACCTGGCTTGACTGTAGACCAGTCATAACCGCCCCAAGCAAGATCCTGCATACCGCTCCAGTTGAGAGATGCCTCGCCTTCCCAGATAGTCTTGATGTCAAGCTCGAGACCAACCTCGATCTGAGTAGCGACAGTCTCGACATCACCGCTGAAGAGGTGGAAGCTGAGATTGTACATTCCGGCCTTGTTCCAAGGCATAAGGAATCGTACTTCTTCGTCTGTACGGAGGCTGTAATCAGTTACCTTCACATCACCGATGAAAATATTTTCAACAAGCTTGAAGTTAGATCCCTTGAGAACAACTTCCTGTCCAATATGCTGCATTGCAGGCATCTCGGTAACGATCACAAGAGAATGATAGTTAACCTTCACCTCATCAGCAGACTCGACTACAACACCGTTTGCAAGAGAAAGAGCCACCTTTCCTGAAACTGAAGTAAGGGCAGTCTTTACAATGACAGTACCGTCAGCATATTCGAACTCAGCATCACGTCCGCCGAGGGTCGCACCAGTCACAAGGTCAAGATCCTCACCGCTTACAATGATGTTCTCGTCACCGGCATAAAGCTCGAGCGGAGTCATAGAAGTAATCACTGGCTTCACAAGCTCGATAGCTGCTGTCTCGACAGTCTTGCCGTTTGCAAGAGTGAGGACAACTGTTCCGTCCACTGCTGCTGCAGGGATGGCGAAAGTGATCTTATTGTCAGCATATGCATACTCGAGAGCTGTACCTGCGAGGGCGGCACCAGTAACGAGGTCGAGGTCATTACCTGTAACTACTGCATTGAGACCTGCCTTGTAGCGGCTTTCAGGAGCGATTTCCACATTTGTAGGAATAACAGTCGTGTATGAACCAGCCTTGAACTCCTTGCCGGCATAAGACACCAGGACAATGTCACCTTCTACTGCTTCAGCCGGAAGGGCTGCTTCAAGGAGAAATCCGCTGTATTTGACTTCGAAGTCCACATTCAGGCCACCGAAGCTGACACTCTTGATCATATCAAGGTGTTTTCCTCTGACAATCACCACATTGCCAGCCTTCAGAGCACATTCCTTAGCCACCTCAACGGTCGGATCACCGATGACAAGTTCGTCCTTTGAAGGAACATTGTTAGGGATGAGACCGTCAGGGTTGTTGTTCTCGTCTACGTCACCGATGGTCACAGGACCTGTAACAGCATTTGCAGGAACAATGAACTTGAGTTCGCGACGGCTCTTTGCAGTAATCTGTTCACCTGTAACATATACACCGTTATTGAGAACGATCTGCTGCACATTATAGAGATAGTCACCCTTTACAGTCACCACATCGCCTGGCAGTGCTGATGCTGGAGAGAAGGAATCCAGGACGATACCTTCTGTAAATTCGATGTCTGCCTTACTCTTGTAAGTATTGCCTGCATTATCCACGATAACTACAGGACCGGTAACTGACTCGTCCTCTGCACCAGCGGCAGGAGTCACCACGCGGATCTCGCTGACTCTTCCCGAAGAAACCACTTCAATTTCTGTAATAGGCTCAGCGCCGGGAATCTGCACCTCGACGATCTTATCGAGATTACTACCCATAATACGGAGTTCTTCCCATTTAAATTATTTAGCAGGAACTGCACGAAGGTTGTCGATTCTGAATACAGGAGTACACTCTGTACCGATGACACCACCTGACCAAGGCCAGATCACGAATGTAGCGAAGTCCTCAGGCTTAGAGAGAGGAACCGCACCTGAAGTACCGTCAGCATTGTATGTGAACTCTGAGAACGGAACTGTCACAGTGATCCACTTGTCACCTGTGTCGAACGAGCCTGTAGCCTCCCAAGGACGATAGAGTCCGCGGCAGAGGTCAAGACCACCGTCTGTAGATGAAGTGTGGACGAATGTATTGTTCTGCCAAGAGTCGTTTGCTGCCTTGTCCGAGCTACAGAAGATCAGCTGCATTGCACCTGCCATCCAAGGATTGCTTGATGGGATGTAAAGCTCGAACTTGAGGGCCATATTCTGCCAGTTTGTGAAGTCGATGATGTTGCAGATCGGAACACCAGGGCCTGACATATTATCCATAGGATCTCCGTCCCAGGTACCGCACCAGAAGTCGATCTTGAAGTCCTCGTTCCACGCTCCGTCCGGAGTCATAGCTGTAGCACTCTTGAGCTCTACATAGTTGCCGAGGATACCGCCTTCAGAGCTGTAGGTTCCGGAGAAGTTCCATCCCTGAGGAACGATGTCTGTGGTTCCGTCGAAGTCTGTGATGAGACCGTCGCAGAAGTCATAGTACGAGAATGGAGAGCGGCTGAGGCCTGACTCTGTCTCGACTCTGATCTTACCTGGCTTTGCATCAGCCGGGATAGTGAATGTAGCCTCGGTCATGGATACGCTCTTGAACGATGTCACCGCAGCACCGTTTCCATCCTCGAAAGTGACAGTCATAGGCTCTACGAAATAGTTACCATATACAGTAACATCTGTACCAGGCTGCTGGAATTCGCAAGACATTGACTTGATCTGAGGAGCAGGAAGCATCACCTTGAAATCTACAGACACTGTATCCTGTCCCTTTGTGATCATATACACCTTGTCAGTCTTTATAGCAGGAAGATTGCCCGGAACGGCAGCCACGAGAGTGTTCTCTGTGATAAAACTTGTATTCAGGACAGCTTTCTGGTCATTGAAGAAGAGCTCGCGTACGCTGCAGAGGTTTTCACCCACAAAGCATACCACTTCACTCATATAAGCCTGCTCGATGAGCACATCACGGTCAGCATACCTTACATAATGTACGGTAGGCACTCCATCTGCAAGCTCGAATGCATCAGGATAGTCCTCGCAAGATGCAAAGCCCAGCACTGCTGCAGCAAGAAGCATTATGTTTTTAATATATCTTTTCATATTCGTATCCATTAGAAGTTATATGCATATTCTGCACGTACATCGATTGGCTGTGCAGGATCAAGAAGATGTGGATTGAACACAACGTCCTCAGAAGGGAGAGGAAGAGTGAAGATAGTCTCGTTTACATAATCATATCTATCCGGATTAATAACTCCTCCTTTGTTATCTACAGTTCTTTCATTATACTTTACAGGCTGATCATCTCCATTATCATTATAGTATCCTGTTGTCCTCCACTCTGCATTTGACGGATTGAATGCTGTAAGATCCTCAGGCACATTCTCAAGTGTTCCACCACAACCGGTATACCAGTAATTCTTGCAGGCGGTATCATAGTTAAACACCTGATTCATCTTCTGAGCTCTGAGATCTGCCATCGCCTTTGCTTTATCGTAGTATGCAAGACGAACATAGTCATACCAGCGGTCACCCTCGAAAGCAAGTTCGAGACGACGTTCTTTCCAGATATCTTCGAATGTAACATTTCCAAGGGCATCAGCTCCAGCACGCATACGGACTGCATTCACATAGTTGAGTGCTTTTCCTGCATCACCAGCAAGAAGGTTTGCCTCTGCTGCGATGAGATAAACGTCACCCATACGAAGAAGGTGAGTAGGAAGCTGATAAGACATTCTTGCAGCTGAAACTCCGGTAGCAGCCTCATGGTCGGCACCGTCGCCAAAGAGATGCTTCACGCACTGCATTCCACAAGGGCCTTCGAACTGTGCGGGGAAACCGTAAGGAGCATAATCTGTATCACCGGCATAAAGGAAATAGAGATAATTGAAACCGTTTTTAGAGTCAACCTTGGTCTTTCTTGTAGTCCAGAAATACTCATAGAAATCGCCAGCCATCATCATTGTAGCCTTACGACGGGTATCTTTCTCGTTCACAAGACCCGCAGGACCATTTACAGGATCTACGCCGAAAGCGAGGGCGAGGTCGTATGAAGGACCCTGCCAGCCACCCCAGAGGTCACCGAACTCGCTGAATCCCTCGAAAGTGATGTCAGACTGAAGAGTGTTCTGTGAAGTCCATCTTCCCGACGAACACTCCCACTGCCAAGAAATCAGGCTCTCACCTGTTGCATTATGTACTGCTGGTGAAAGGCGGAAAATATCAGAAAATACAGGTGTAAGAGTACGTCCGGAGTTCATAATCACATCCTCTGAAAGCTGCGCAGCCTTCACAAGGTCTGACTTTGCTTCTTCAGAACTGATATCACCCTGCTCCTCACCGTTTCTTGGAAGACCTGCTCTTGTCAGGTAAACCTTTGCGAGAAGAGCCTCAGCTGAATAATAGTCGATACGTCCGTTCCATCCTGAAGTCTGCTTAGGAAGGAGTTCCATAGCTTTCTCAAGAGTCATGATGATATACTCATATACACTTGCTCTGTCAGCTTTGTAGAGTTCATTGTAAGTACCTTCGGTAAGGATAGCATTATTATCGTGAACAATCGGAACCTCGCCAAAGGTTCTTACCATATAGAAATAAGCCATTGCCTTCCATGTAAGGGCCTCACCGATTGCCTTGTTCTTTGCAGCCTGTGAAGGGCCTTCCGAATTCAGGATATTGGTGATTACGGTATTGGCATGAGCATTAACTGACCAAAGTGAATATGACATATTTACAAGGTCTTGGTCTGTTCCGTTGGTTGTGAAAGTAAGGTATGGAGAAGAACCCCAGTACATGTTTCCTGACATAACCTCACCGATCTTGATGAAGGCACGCTGGAAATCGTACCAAGGAGAGTTGTAGAGATAATTCACTCCCTGCTCTACCTGCTCGTCGTTCTTGTAGAAATTATCGACGTTGTAATTGTCTTCAGTAGGACGGTTGAGGAAATCCTGACAAGAAGCCAAGCCCAAAGCAAGGACACCAACCATCGCACCTTTCAATATATTATTGATTTTCATATTCTGCGTTCTTTAAGGATTAGAATGTAAGGCTTACACCGAATGAATATGTTGTAGGAGAAGGATAACGGCCATTATCCACACCGTATGCATATCCTGTTGCATCCTGTGTTGAAGCACCGACCTCTGGGTCATATCCTGAATACTTAGTGAAAGTATAGAGGTTCTGGATGTTGCAGTAAACACGGATATTGTCGAAATGAGCCTTCTGCATCCACTTCTTAGGGAATGTATATCCGAGAGTGATATTCTTGATACGGAGATATGATCCGTCCTCTACATAACGTGAACTCATACGGTCATTGTCGTTAGGGTCGTTAAGAGTAGGACGTGGAGTCATTGTACCGCTGTTAGCAACCTTGATATTAGTAATGTCATCATACCAATTACCGCCTTCATATACATTATCCGAAACGATAGGAACGATCTGAGCTCTATCCTTGATAGCTGAAGCATTCTGATTCACCCATGCTGATCTCATTGAAGCAAGACCGCCTGAAGGACCGTTCATAAGGCTGTAATTGAGAACCTTGTTGCCGTATGATCCATTGAGGAAGATATTGAGGTCGAAATTCTTGTAACGGAATGTATTGTTCCATCCGAAAGTGAACTTAGGAAGCGGGCTACCGATGTCTGTACGGTCCTGATCATCGATCTTGCCATCTTCATTGACATCTCTGAACTTGAGGTCTCCCACCCACACTGTGTTAGCACGGTTATAAACACCGTTCTGCGGATGCTTGGCAGTCTTAGGAGACTCCTCCAGATCCTGAAGATCCTCGTAAACTCCAATCACTTCATAACCATAGAAATTATAGAGAGGCTTTCCGATTTCCGATACACAAACTATATCTGACCACTGACCATAACCTATGATGCTGGCAGCTGTAGTACCGCTGAGAGCCTTGAGGGTGTTGCGGTTGAAAGAGATCTGGAAGTTGCTGTCCCACTGGAATTCACCTGTGAACGGATGAGCGTCGAGAGTGATTTCAAGACCCTTGTTTTCGATGCTTCCATAGTTACCCTTAGGAGCTGAGAGAACTGATGAACCGTTACCCTGGGTACCCATATATGAAGGAAGCTGCATAGACATGAGCATATTCTCTGATACCTTCTGGTAAAGATCCACTGTAAGATTCAACTTATCATTGAAGAATCCGAGATCGAGACCGAAATTCCACTGAGTCTGTGATTCCCACTTAACTGCAGTATTTGCGATGTTTGCAGGACGATAACCTGCTCCGAGAGCAGAGTCCATAGGGCTGATAGAAGATCCCCAGGCATAACCACCGATGTTAGAGTTACCTGTCTGTCCCCATCCGAGACGAAGTTTACCGTTGCTCCACCACTCGAGGTTCTCCATCCACTTCTCGTTTGTGAATCTCCAAGATCCTGCTAATGAGTGGAATCCTGCCCAACGGTTCTCAGGACCGAAGTTTGAAGAACCGTCATAACGGTATGTATAAGTCAGATAGTATCTGTCATCATAGTTGTAAGTCTCACGGGTGAAGACTGAAGCCATAGCCGCGCTGCCGAAACCTGTACCGATGGTAGGAGTACCTGCACCGAGTGAAGGATTGTGAACATCGTCCGAAGGAAGCTTGGTGTTATAAACACTCATGAATTCCCAGCTTGACTCCCACATTTCCTGTCCGACCATTGCAGTCACATTGTGCTTGCCCCACTGGTTTGAGTATGTGAGGTAGTTCTTGAGCTGCCAGTAAAGATTGGTGTTGTTCTGCCATCTGGTCTCATTGTTACCACGCTGCCAGTTTCCGAGGTCCACCATTGGCTCGTATGTCTCAGACTTGCTGTGGCTTATGTCAAAACCGAGTTCTGTATGCCATGTAAGGTTCTTGATTGGAGTCACATCAGCGAAGATATTACCTGTAAGCTTCTGACGCTTGAGGATGATATCATCCATCATAGCCATTGCGATAGGGTTGACGCGTGCTCCAAGGCCTTCACGTACTTCAGAAGTGAAGTTTCCGTCAGCATCATAGATAGGAATGTCAGGAAGTGAAGTGAGTGATGAGAACACGATACCGGCCTCACCGTCTGCAAGCTTAAGGTCATCGACTGTGTTTGAGTATGTAGCGTTCACACCGAGCTTGAGCCACTTCTTGAGTTGTGCGTCGAGGTTTGTTCTTACGCTGAAACGCTCGAAGTTAGAACCGATGATGGTACCCTCCTGATCCATATAAGATCCTGAAACATAGTACTGAACCTTGTCTGTACCACCTGAAGCGGAAATCTGGTGCTGATGCTGGAGAGCAGTCTGGAAGATAGCATCCTGCCAGTTTGTACCGACTCCGAGGATTGAAGGATCTGCATAATAAGCATTGGCATTGTAAATCTCACCGATAGAAACGAGTTCATTGTAGAACTCTGCATATTCACGGAGATTCATCATATCCACACGGCGGTTCTGCTGAGAAACAGCGAACATACCGTCGTAAGTGAACTTAGCCTCACCAGCCTTACCACGCTTGGTAGTGATGAGGATTACACCGTTTGCACCCTGAGCACCGTAGATTGCTGTAGCAGAAGCATCCTTGAGGATCTCCATGCTTACGATATCGGCAGGGTTGATGGTAGAAAGTGGAGAAATTGTAGAAACTGTACCGTTTCCGAGCGCATCACCAAGACCGAAAGACGATCCTGAAGAACCGTTACCCTGAACGATTACACCATCGATCACGTAAAGAGGTTCCGCATTGGCGTTGATGGTAGCCTGTCCGCGGACACGGATTGATGATGATGAACCAGGAGCTCCTGAAGTCTGAACAGCGGTCACACCGGCTGCACGACCCTGGAGAGTCTGGTCAAGTGATGATACGATAGAACCCTTGATGGATTCTTCGGTCATCGAAACAGATGAACCTGAAAGGTCACTTCTCTTCATCGTACCGTAACCTACGACTACGACTTCATCCAAAAGCTGTTTGTCTTCCTGCAGAGTTGCATTATAGACATTCTGGCTGCCTACGAGAAGCTCTACATCCTTGTAACCGATGGAAGAAATGACGATTGTCGCACCCTGACGGACGCTCAATGCCCATTTTCCATCCAGATCTGTAACGGCACCGTTCTGGGTACCTTTCTCAATGACGCTCGCACCTGCCACAGGACCCACCTCGTCAACGACTGTACCGCTGACCTGTTTGGTCTGTGCCATCAGCGAGAAGCTCAGAAAGAGCATCGCCAAGCAAGTAAATAGTTTACTTTTCATTAGTACTGAATTTAGTGTTAATAAATATGTATGTTGTGTGAGATTTCTCGACAAGCTCGAAATGACACTATATGTATTTTTCAAAGAAATCTTCCTTAGCTATCGGCCATCCCTCCTGCTGCCATACATTGTGGAAGGCCTCCGGGTAGCAGATCCAGGATTTTTCAGTGCGGATATGATTGTATCCCGCAAAATTCGTATGCGGAGGGCAGACATCATCCTGAAGTCCGATGGCCATTATCACAGGACACTGGATCCTGTCGGTGAAGTTCTTGATATCGAAATAGCTCAAAGTCCTGAACATATCCTCCTTTGAAATACCTTTTTCCCGAGCTGCGTCCTCGAACCAGTTTCCAGGCCAATCCACAAGGGCGAAATAATCAGGATAATCGCAAAGGAACGGAGCTGACGGTGCGATTGCCTTCAATCGTCCGTCCAATGAGGCTGCCGCCAGAGTAAGTGCACCTCCCTGACTCTCGCCATTTGCAAAGACGCGGTCTGTATCTGTCTTTTCCAATGAGCATACAAAGTCAATCGCCCTCACAGCATCGGCAAAGGCACCGCGATAGTAATATTTCTCCTTATCCTCGAGTCCTCTTGTGCACCAGTCATCCTTTTCACCCGGCTTTCTGTTGAAGGCCTGATTACGGACGCAGAGCATAAACTCTATCATCTGAGGCTTCGAAGAAGGATCGGCATACCATACTTCGCTGCCATATCCCATATATGAAATCATTGCAGGATACTTTCCATCAGCTACAGGGACATAAAGAAGTCCGCTTACAGTCTCGCCACCGAAGGATTTCATCTCCACGCGGTAAGCTTGTCTTACTTCATTCGAATGTTCCTTCAACAAGGTGAACTTAGGATCTATTTCCACTTCAGCAAGTTTTGCAAGAGTCTCGGCCCAGAATGAATCGAAATCAGGCTGTTTGTCCTGACCTGAAATGACCTGTTCAGGATTGAATCCGAGATTAGTGCGGTCCATCTCCACTTTGCTGCCATCCACAGCCTTCTGATAAAGAACAGCCTTGTAGAAACCTGGCTCAAGGCTTACATTGAAAGGATATGAATAGGTTCCCACATATTCTCCGAGATCCGTATTGATTTCAAGTTCAAGGGATTCCTCCGCTCCAGCCTCACAATTCACTTTAACGGTGAAGGGAGCATCACCTTCGTATATTCCGACATTGGCCTCAAGATCGAAAGATGCATCCGGAAGCAATGCCTTGGCAATGGCATCTGTAGCCTCCTTGATGATTGCGATTGTGGATGCATCGCTGACATAGACAGAATTGAGTCCCTGCTGTTCCTGGCCCGGATCTCCACAATAGTCATCTCCCGGCTGCCAGTAGAGATTGGTCTCGGACTGGTTTGCAAGTCCTCCCCAGCCCCAGAAATTCAGACCGGCGAAGATTCCGTCTTCTTTCGCAGCCTCAACGATCCGGCCGAAGACGTGTCTGTAATATTCATCTCTTGCGGTAGTCGGAGTGCCCTTTGCGAACTGGAAGTCGTCACGAGGGAAGCCGAACTCCTCGAGAACCACAGGCTTGCCATACTTTCTGGCAAGTTCAAGATGCTCATCTATATATTCGTCAGTATTGGCAATTGCTACTGGGAGATTGGTCTTGAGAGTCTTCTCACGCACCCAGCTCCAGTTATAAGGCCAGATATGGATATTCATATAGTCGATGTCAGGGCAGGAATGGATTCTTTCGAAAAGATCCATTTCTTCTTCGCATCCCCATCTGCCCTCACTGCCTGACGACACCATATGATTAGGGTCGATGGACTTGATAAGAGCAGCTGTAGTCCACATATAATCCACGAACGCATCCTGTCCTTCTGCATCAGCCCTGAAACAGCGAGGTTCATTGCCGATCTGCCAAGAGAAGATCGCAGGATCATCCTTGTAAGGCTTTCCCGTAACGGTGTTTGTACGGCTTACCACGTGACGTACGTGATTGTAGAACAATTCCTTAGCCTTATCATTGGTAACAAAATGAGAGACAGACTCCATAAAAGGGCCATATCCCACTTCCGCAGGAATAAGAGACTTGCCTGCTCCGGCCCACTCGAGATACATTCCGTATCCTCCGGACCACTCCCAGGAATTGTTCAGGAAAAGCACTGCCTTCATATTTCTCTCTCCCATTTCAGCAAGGAGATAGTCAAGGCCCCAGAAGATAGTGTCATTGTATACACCCGGCTCGATCTGGAGATTAGGGGTCACACGGGTAGGGATTCCGTCAGGACCGTCACCACCCACAAGCACCCTCAGATTGGTGATTCCGAGCGACTTCAACGTGTCAAGTTCGGCTTCAAGACGTGCACGGTCGCCTCCGCGGCCTTCGCTTGCGAGGATGGCACCATACCAGAAATTCGTTCCGACAAAATGTGATGGATAGTCTTCACAGACAAATTGCCCGTCTTCCACCTTTACGAAAGACGGTTTATGAGTCTGACAGGAGCACAGCAGAAGAGCTGCGACAAGAGCCAGAATCGAATTAATTCGGGTAGATTTCATTTAATTATAGCGCTAAAAATTATGGTAACACAAAAATACAATTATACCCGAAGTCAAACAAATATATATTTATCCAATAATGATACTAATTAAACAATCACCTTATTCTTCTTGAACATTGCCCTGAAATCACGTGGAGTATAATTGCGTTTTTCCTTGAATGTGCGGTTGAAGTTCGAGAGATTGTTGAAACCGCATTCGTAGCATATTTCAGAGATGTTCTTGGTGGAATCCACCAGCATCCTGGCTGCGTAACCCAGACGTATATCGATTATATAATCCGACAATGTACGTCCGGTCCTCTGACGGAAGAAGCGGCTGAAAGACACGGAACTCATACCCACCAGATCCGCTAAATCAGCCAGTTTCAATGGCTTAGCATAATTATCATTGATATATTGCTTTACTTTCTGAACACGGCGGCTTTCGGTACTTCTCTCCGTATGCGCAAAAGAACTCGAAGCCAGGACCCGAGCTTCTTCAGATATGGACAATTCATAAAGAATATATAGAAATTTAAGAAACTGCACGAAGCGCTCCTGTTCATTTGCTATCGCATCAAGGGTGGAATAGACTCTCATTATCGAAGATAAGGAGAATACCAGCCCGTGCTCTGCCCTTCTGAGCATTCTTCTGATCGAGGCGAACTGATTCTTGGACAAAAGATCCGAACCAAATATATCAGACGAAAACTGAATGGTGATTTCCCTGATATCCTTGGACTTGCATCTTCCCTGCTCCCACACGTGCTCCAGATCCTCTCCTCCTATCAGAACCAGCTCATAATCACCGATCTCCTCTACGCTGTCACCAACGATTCTGCGGACTCCCTTGCCGTTTTCTATAAAATTCAGCTCAAATTCCTTATGCTGATGAAGGGGATATGTAAACTCAGTCTTATGACGCTCTACAATATAGAAACAATCCTTCTCTGAAAGCCTTGTTATTTCCGTCAGTACCTTTGCCATAATGCTCGTATTATTATTTTGCTTACAAATATACATATTTACAATAAACTGATACTATTTTAACATATTTTTCTAAATTTATCATATGATTTTTTGAAGGGTATATAGCATTTGATGATTTTTTATATATTTGTACAAAAGCATATACCCAAATGGAAACCACACAGAAAACTTCAGCGGAACTGTTTGCCGCACAAGCACTTGCATCGCAGGTAAAGAAAGAGCTTACAGAGAATATCCTCCCATACTGGATGCAGAAGATGACACGTCCGGACGGAGGATTCTACGGACAGATCGACGGAAATGAAAAACTTGTTCCGGACGCTCCTATTGGAAACATTATGACAGCTCGTATGCTCTGGACATTCGCCTCTGCCTACAGAGTCTTGGGAAATGAAGAATACCTGGAAATGGCTCAGCGTGCCAAAGACTTCATTATCAAGAACTTCTACGACGCAGAACTCGGAGGTACATATTGGTCCTTGAATTCCGACGGCACTCCGCTTGACACCAAGAAGCAGATCTATGCCATTGCCTTCACCATCTACGGCCTCGCGGAGCTGAACCGCGCCACCGGTGACGGACAGGCCCTTGAATATGCCATCAAATTGTTCAATTCCATTGAAGATCATAGTTTCGATACTGAGAAAGACGGTTATTTCGAGGCTTTCACCCGAGAATGGAATCAGATCGAAGATATGCGTCTTAGTGAGAAGGACGCCAATGAAAGCAAGACGATGAACACACATCTGCACGTGCTGGAAGCATACACCTGCCTCTACCGCGTATGGAACAATGCCCTTCTGGAAGAGCGTCTACGCGGTCTTATCGCCATTTTCGAGGAGAAGATTCTGGCTCAGGACGGCCATCTGAAGCTCTTCTTCGACGATGATTGGAACTGCGGTTATGACATTTTCTCATATGGTCACGACATCGAGGCTTCCTGGCTGATTCACGAAGCGGCTCTGGTACTCGGAGATGCAGAAGTATTGGCCAGAATGGACAAGCTTGTACCGGCCGTAGCAGCTGCAGCTTCAGAAGGATTCTCTCAGAAGGAGGGTATGATATACGAAAAGACAGCCGAGGAGACCGACGCAGACCGCCATTGGTGGGTTCAGGCCGAAAGCATCGTAGGATATTTCAATCTCTGGGAGCATTTCAGCAGCCAGGAGGGTCTGGAAAACGCCCTTTGCTGCTGGGAGTTTACCAAGGCTCACATAATTGACCGCGAAAACGGAGAATGGTTCTGGAGCCTCCGCGCAGACGGAACGGTAAACCGCAATGACGACAAAGCCGGTTTCTGGAAGTGTCCTTACCACAACGGACGTATGTGTCTGGAAATCATCGAGCGCACAGCGCATCTTGCAAACCACTGATAATCAGCTAAAACCCCTGAATCACCTGCTCCAAATGGAGCAGGTGATTTCACTGCCGAGTGGCGCCGCAATGTTCTTCACGGTTATTCATCACGTCGAATCTGCATTCCGGCAGGATGCTCGGGCACACAGACCATCAGGATCAGCCTCCTTGACCCTGGAATCGTACTGCAGGAAGTCCTGGTGCACTAATTCCTGATATTCCTTATCAATGTAAAGAGGCGTCCGGCCGCCCATATGATAAGGAGGACATATCCAGCAAGAAGGATCTTGGCATTATTTCCGTCAAGACCCGCACGGATATGGATTACCATAAATACAGTAAGTGCCACAAGCATCAGCGCCATAAATACGGCATAGAATATCTTCAAAGCTTTATTTCCCATAGTGTCTGAAAATCTGTTTAACGATTTTTAACGCGAAAGTAGCTAGTAACCCTGCAAAGATAATTATTTTCAAGAATTTGAGTATCTAACTTATCCCGACCAGTCGTGGAAACATTGTTATCGGTTTCTGATCAGAAGTTGCACATAGTTCATTTGTAGCAAATTTGCTTTGCAGGAAAGTAATCTTTTTACGTCCATCCTCTCGTGCAAGATACGAAAGGCCATTACATCATCATTGTCCATAATGTTATAAAATATCAGGTGGTGTCCAGCCTCCCCCCCTTGTATACCATCTATAATCTCATCATATGATTTATTAGAGATGATGGACGGATATAAAAAGCATTTCATAGTACTCGTCCGCCTGACTTCAGTACCATTCTGAGAATGTGTATTCCCATATTGATGTCAGGTCATCCACTGCTTTATTGGAATAACGGACCTTAGGCATTCCGCTTCGACGCTTTAAGGGATTTCAGATGTGCAGCGGGGTCGAAGTCAACAGTATCTCCGCTATTGTTGTCCTCGAGCATTCGCAGACCGGCACGGATCACTTCGCTGGCGTTATTGTATCTACCCTATGCAATATGAGCCTTGATGAAGTCCTCGAAGTACGGACCAAGTGCAACGGATGTTGTTTTCATATCTTCCACCCTAACCTCTGAACACAGTGCACAAAATCACGTTCTTGACTGCTCTTTACCTTACTCATAGGTCTAAAGCCCAAAACCTTCGAACACACAGACCAGCGAATCATTCTCTGCAATGCACATTCCTGTGTTCCAAGGTATCTCGTGCACAACCTTCGAACACAGAGAAGCATAATAGAGAGAGTGAGAAGAGGGTCAATGTGTTCGAAGGTTTCAGTAAATACCTTTATCAACCGCTCGGGCCTGAAATAGCCAAAACTCGCCCGAGCGGTATCATAAATACGTCAGTTCTATAGTTTTTTAGTACCGCTCGGTCAAGTTTGACGCAAAAGTCGCCCGAGTGGTATGCAATGGGATAATAGTTTAATGAAGCACCGTGGCCGGCAAATACGCCCGCCGGCCACTCAATCACGCCGTGCAAGAGCTCAGCCTGAAGGCTCTCGCACGGCGGATTGTGCTTCCAGCGCATATTCCAGCAAAAAAACTCAAATAATGCTTGGACAATACAATCAGTGTGCAAAGTAACATCTTGAGTATCTGAAACTTAGCACAACAAAGGTCGGTAAATAAACCGACCCTTAAATATATAACTTACTACAAATCAATATATTACAAAACACGGTATTTTCCCTCATTGCCGTGTCAGCCTGAATATTTTTCATCTTTAACTCGGCCTCGATCACGCTGTGCACGAGCTATGCCTGAATGCTTAAGGAGCTGTGACATCGTTCTTCGGTTTTCCGACACAGCCCCATCACGATTCTTACAAATTCCAGCACAAAGCAGGCAGAGCAGCCCTAAGGCTGAGCTGCGGAGCCTGCTTTGAGCTGCCGAATCCCGTATATTTCGGCAGCGATGCGCTCTATAGCATTTCGAAAGCACAAAATCAGTCATTTTCGTGCTTTCGACGTACAATATGACTTACTTTTCGAAAACATTTCCTAATTTCGTGAACGGATAAAATTGACTTTATATGGAAATGATCATAATCATAGCTGGAACAGCAGCAGCGGCATCAGTAATCACCTGGCTCATCACAAGGAGCTATTTCAAGGCACGCATTCAGGCGCTGGAGGAACTGCACGCAGGCCGTATCAAGGATATGGAAAAGATGACTGCTCAGGCTCAGGCCAATTACGACAAGGCACTCGCGCAGATGAAGGAGACAGTGGTGGCAAGTATGACCGCAGAGACGGAAAAGCTGCTCCGCAAAAGGGAAAAGGAACTGTCAGAAGGCAATCAGAGCACAATGGACGGGATATTGAAACCTCTGAAAGAGAGCATCTGCGCGATGGAAAAAGCGATGAAGGACAATGCATCGTCGCACCTTGAGACCACCACCAAACTATCGGAGCAATTGAAGAATGCTGTGCGGGAAATGCAGGAAAAGACCTCCGACGTGGGACGTAAGGCCGACAGTCTTTCCGAGGCATTGACCGGAAGACCGAAGGTGCAGGGATGCTTCGGAGAAAATTTCCTTGAAGCCATACTTGCAGGAGAGGGCCTTCAGGAAGGAAAACATTATTCGAGGGAGGCGGCCAATGAGGATCTGAGCCGTCCGGACTTCGTCTTCCATTTCAAGGAAAACCTTGAGCAGAAGGACCTTATAGTGGATTCCAAAGTGTCGCTCACCGCATTCGTCGACTATATAAATGCAGAAACCGAGGAGGATAAGGCATCAGCCCTGGACAGACATCTGAAAAGCATCCGCAAGCATATTGACGAACTGGCCAGAAAGGAATATGCCAAGAAAAATGCCCGCTCATTCGCTGACTACGTGCTGATGTTTATGCCACGCGATATGGCTTTCAGGGTGGCTCTGGAAGCCGATCAGATGCTCTGGCAGGAAGCCTATAAAAAGGGAGTGCTCATAGTCACAGAACAGACCATAATGCCGTTCCTGAAGATAATGCAGCTGACCTGGAACAAATTCCAGCACGATACCAACACCCAGAAGATCACCCTTGCCGCCCAGAATATGATCGACCGTGTGGCCGCCTTCTACGACTCCTACACAGAACTCGGCCGCAAGCTCAAATCCCTCTGCGGCGAATACAACAAAGGCATAACCAAGCTCCAGGACAGCGGCCAGAGCATAACCACCTCAGCCCGTCAGGTCATCTCCCTCGGCATCCGCCGCAGCAAGGGCAAGGAGTTTTCTGTGCCTGAGGAGATGGTAGAGATAGAAGAGTGATGGTCAATCCAATAGTTTACGGCATAAAGCGTGGATAAGATGAGTATCTCTACCATTTAATTGTCTATATATTTTAGTTTTAAGTATCTGCTTTCTAGCATAACCATATTTGCACTCATTTTCATTCGTCTGCTCGTTCAACAATTGAGCGAACAAGTCAATCATTTCATCTTTATACTTTGATTTCCAGAAGTAATCACAATTCTTGATAAAATCATTCAAACAATCTTTATTGTCTGAATAAAAGTAATCTCCACCAAATTTTTCATTTATTATCTGAGGTAGATCTCTGGTAAACATCGGGAAATAAATATAAGTCTGCACATTTACATCACCGATAATCCATTTTTCTGAGGTAGAATCCGGAATATGCAGCAATTCATTGACATTCACTGAGTCGCTCTCACAAATAGAATTCCAGCAGTTCCATAAATCTGTCTCGATTTCCTTCTTAGACTCATTGTCAGTCTCCTCATTTTTATAAAGGCTGACAAGAGCACGCAAATAATTATTAATATGCTGAATGTTGACTATCTCCGGTCTTTCAGCAATCAAAGTTTTAAGGATTGTAAGCAGATTTTTCCTTATGCATTCATCAGAATCAGCCAAATAGATATATTTATTCATCACTGACATCAATCCTTGAGGTACATCCAGTCCATCAGGAAACATTTGAAGAACCTCTTTAAGCTGATTCTCGTTTTTGACCACATATACCATTGCCAAAAACATTTGAATACTTTTAAACAATGGAGAATCTGTTTTTACATACTTATCCATCAGATATTGCATCTTATTATATGCGATCTGCTTATCTTTTTCATTTTTAATACTTTGAAATGCAGCATTCAGGTATGTCTGGGTAATTTTAACTTCACCCTTATTCGACAAATACAGATCTGCATCCTCATAAGAAATCATCTGATTATCCATCAACCAACATAACAACTTCATTTCAGAAAAGTCGGATACAATATCAGAATCTATTTTTATTTCACCATTATCAAAATCCAAAATCCTGCATTTCACATCTTCGGATAGCTTACCGACAGAATCTAATTCTATGACAATCTTATTTTTTCTGATAATCTGACGAATACGATCCAATATCTCATCATTAACCTTATTCTGCATCAACTTCAAAGTTTCAAAAACGAAAACTTCATTGACGTATTCTGTCGTATTATTCAGGAGGTAATCCAAAAATTCCACAAATGAACCAGTAAAATCCTTATTTTCATATGCATAGTCCATAGATTTGTCTATATCCTCCTCGTTCATCGACTGTACAAGATAGTGATACAGTTTGGACATATCCTTAGTAACATCATTCTTGCTGCTATGAATCTTCATAAGGTCACGATACGCTTCTTTCAACAAAGCGTTAACCTCTTTTCTTTTATCGACAATCTCGATAGAATGAATGACCCTCCACAAATAACTTCTATAGATATATACTGTCTTTTGCAAAGTATCAGAGTGCTTTTCAATTAACTCGTCTCCATATTTCTTTGCATCACTATATCCTTCAAACGTTTCCGGATGCCTTAAATAAGCTGCCAGAACAGATGTGTTCTCGTTATATCTGTTATCTATGACTATTTTATTCAAATCCTTATCTTTAAGTAAATCCTTAAAGACCTTTTGTACAAATTCACGTGTTCCTTTGTTTCCTGCCGCTTTCACAAACAGCTTGTTAACACAAATAGGATTCTTTAAAATAATGTTGACTTCGTTGTCACTCAGTCCGATTTCTGTCTCGCGCTTAGTCTCATATATTTTCCTCAAATCCACAAAAGACATCTTTTGAACGATATTACTTAAAGTTACAGCACTTAAATCCTTGTTATTATGTTTAGATTTCCATTTTTTAATAATATCAACACACTCTCTATAATCAACATTTTCTATATTGATATATTCTCCTAATGCGTATTCGTCTTTAAGTTGATACGGAGCATCTATCCCTATCATCCTAAAACACATTTTAGCGTCATCTATAGTTTTAGCCTCTCTCAACAACTGATTATAAATCAGATAGTCACCTTCTTCTCTTGCAATATCGAAGAGGTGTTCAAATCTTAAAAAAGGATTATTCATAAGGATAGAGAAGGTATGTCCATCATATAGTTTCTTCTCTTTCATTTCTCTATATGCTTTCAAAGCATCTGATCTATCAAGAAGCGGCAAGAAATTATTCAAGGCTTTTATCCTCTGATCATCAGCTTTCTCTTCCCTTTCAGCATCTACAGTAAATTGTTGTATAGATTCTATCACCCAATAACTTTTATTGAGGTTTAAAATATAATCAAATAATTTAAAACGATCAGCATAACTATATCCAGATGAAATCTCCTGTAGTCTAGAATAAAAAGTTAAAGTAAAAGATAAATCCAATGCTTTCTTCAAATTTTCAGAAACGTTTGTTTCCAAACATTGCATTACCTTGTTAAAGCCATCAATATCTACTGTTGTTTTAAAGACCTCGATTACTGTTTTACCTAATTGCGACAAGAATGTTCTTTTAAGTTTAGTGTCATCATTCCTTTCTATTTCCTGATCATCTAAGCCAAGTGGATCCGGTTCTATTTCTGACATAAGATCATTAAAGTCTTCGATGGATTTCACCATTTCAACAATTTCAGGAAGTCCTTTATTCAGATAAGGAATCATACGCTTCAAGTTGACAATACCTTTTAAATCATCCTCTGAAAAAGGTTCTATCATCTTATCACTGTCAGCATCATAAATTCGACTTAGGATAGTATCCTTAATCCCTGCAGCCAGATTACTTTGACTGGATAATAACTTGTATGCCAGCTCTTTAAAAAACACCTTACATCCTTCCGGATATACTTTCTTATCCTTAAGTAACAAATCTACCTTTTCGAATATCTTATAAGATGTTTCGGATTTTGAAAAATTCACCACTGCTGTTGCACAGAAAATTCTAGGATATGGTATATCTTTATTTTTAGAACATATATATCCCATCATTCTGGCCAGAACATCTTCCGTAAAAACATATGTTTGCTTCTTTCCGTATGATTTCTCAAATACTAAACTTATCAAATATCTTATAACTTCATCTTTAAGATCAGCCTTCTCACATATTCTATAAGCCATATGTTCGATACTATGTATCTCCTGGCATCCCTCTATCCGATACTCCGAATCCGTACAAATCTTTTCAGCATACTTCAAAAGATCAGATACATCCTTCTTTATCTTTTCTGAATCATCTCCAGCTAATACATAGTTAATAGCCTCTATAACAAATACATCAACTTTAATTTCAGACCCGGATATAATCAAGAGACCTTGACTTCTTAGTTTATCGATGCAGATATCTAAAGGATGATTCAATTTATTGACATCCTCGTTTTTCAGAAACTTGAAAATACGTTTTAATTCACATATCTTCCCTCTGGCATCGTTAGACGCGTACAGCCAGTTCAGCCTGATAGACCGCAATGTCACCTTCATTGATTCACCTTCCTCAAATGCATTTCTAACTGAATTCCTTACTTTATTCTCATCAATAAACAAGGAACCTATGGTATAATTGCCCGGGCGAATCTTATCTTTAATGAGAAAGCCTGCTTTAACCATACTGTTAACCATCTTTGCAAATGAGCCAGGGTCGTATATATCAAAATTTACAGTCACTGTTTTAAGTGTTTCCTGTAAAGCAATATAATTCTCTGTCCCAAAGATTTTTTGATAAAGCTGAGACTTTTCTTCAGAGGACAACTTTCCTGCAACTGTCATTATAAGTGTCGTTTTAGGCCATCTAATCGGATTGCCACCTGCACTGATATAATTAAGATTCTGCCATAACGCCCACCTTCTATCTATATTAGTATCATTTTTTATTACCTCATTAATATCATCAATGAAAATAATTTTGTTCTTCTGACTTGCTTCTGTATTGAAAGAAATATGATTAAGATCATCTATAGTCAAGCCACTGCCACATTTATAGATAAAAAACTCACCGTCCTGCCACTCTGTCATAGATCTCATCAATTCATAAGCTGCACGAGTCTTTCCACTAAAGGCATTGCCTTCCAATATCAACAATGAAGACCTTTTTATGATTTCCTCCATTTTATCATCAATTGCCGTCTTTCCTCCTCTCCCCTCCCTTCTGAAATATTTATTATCGGCAATTCTGAAGTTATTCTGGCCGGTATTTAACAAATGATTCTGATATGAAATTTCTGATTGAGAATATTTACACATCTGATCAGGAAAAGTTTCTGTCAAATACTTGAAGAACAAAGATGAGAAAGTATCATATGTAACACAATCAGCATAATATCCCCCAACCTTTGATAAAATATCCTCAAAATCTTTACATTCTGCTATTTCAACATTCAAATCAGATAAATCCTTAAAATCTTCAGATTCATATTCAATTGATATTCTTTCTTTTTTATCTCCTTGAATAATATAGATCTTGATTAAAGGATTATGTCTTTTATATCCTCTCTTTTTCTTTAAAGCGTATATAAATTCACCTATAGTATATTGACCTATTTTTTTATTATTCTTTAGTATCAAGACAAACAAGTCACTCTTTCCTATCAGCTCGTCATCAATATATCCTTGCGTGTCCGGATCTCCGTTGGCTCCTTCCGTCGTTCCAAAAACATCACATTTATATGAAATATTGAAAGACTTCATCCTCGTATTAACGGAATCAACAAGAACAGGCATCGTATCTCTAATGTCTTTCAAAACGGATTCCTTAATTGAAGAAGCAACGAATATATTATACTCTTTCATAATAATAGTGATATACTTGATAAGACTTTAAACAAATATAACACTTTTGATTCTTTTCAACGAAAGATTACCTCAAAAGAATGGTTGTGAGAAATATTTCGTATTTTTGAACAAAATGCAAAAGCTATGGAACCTAAATTCTTCGACCTCAGTAATCCTTTCGAGCGCCAGGTGAGCGAACGTCTTGACCAATATCTGAAGATGGGACTGGAGCACGATACGGTGCTGGAGATGATCGGACGTGATTTTCCTTATATGGATGCAAATGTGAGGGGTCATTGTGAGGATGCCGCTTTCCTTTATTACTATACGGGATGCGACGGGAATACAGTAGTGTTTGTAAAGGATGTGAAGCTGGTTCATAGCAAGCATATGGACAGGCCGCTGCATTCGCATCTGGAAGATAATTTCCATATCAGGAAGGGTGATGACATCATTGCGGCAGTACTGGTGGAGAATCCTTTGTACCTGTATGACAAGGCCAATGTATATATGGCATTTTATGTCAATGAAAAGAAGGTCAATGAATTCAGGCATACAATGGATATGATGGACAGAAGGAATGTGTATTATGTGCCGTTGAATATATTGGAGAATACGGATCTGGCAGAGGAAGCATTTTCAAAGGTCAGGATCGAGGTGAGAGACGAGAATGTGAAGGGCATTCAATTCGATCTGGAACCTGGTATCCTCTACAGCGAAACCGATCCTTCGGAGATATTCAGCCTTGACAGCATCTCGATAGGAAGGGAAAGCGAAGATAAAGATATGGATGCCTTTGACCTGAACGACATAGACCACGTATCTATCAGAGCATCAATAAAATATACCGACCGTTTCGGACATCTTGACGATATCGGAGGTATAGCGGCCGTTACTCCTGCCAATTCTTCAGAGCCGCAAAAGACCTTTATCACGAGAGTAAATCTGAACAGCTGCATTGAAGAAGGAAGTCTATTCGGTTTCACCACATTGTTCGATATTTCAGGTCAGATGTCTGAGCTTGAGTTCATACCACAGTTCAGGCCTGAGCCGGGTAAATACATCATCAGCTTCTCGGTGATGGACAGTCTTCTTTGGAGTAAGGAGATCGAATTCTTTAAAGGGGAGAAAAAAGAAGAAGCCGGATACGATGAGGCAAGCGAATATCCAGACTTCGACACAATGCTCGAAGAATTCATTAAGGAGATGGAGGCAGAGCCGGTCAAAGACACCGTCCAGGAGATACCTGAGCCGGAGGAGGCCGAAGTCGACCCTTTCACACACATCGAAGTCGTCGGACTGAATCTTTACAATATAGACAGTGACAAGGACAACGAAGAGAAATGTCTGAACGGGCTCTCATCCCAGCCTCAGACCTCGTTTGCAGCGGACGGTATGCAAATGCTTTCAGTAATAGGAAAGCTGAAGGTCATTCAGGATACTCCTCTGCTGAAGAGAAATGACATCCTGAAATGGACAATATATGACCAGACCGGAAGGATGATGGACTGGCATTTCGCGAAAAGGCAAGAAGTAAAAGACGAGCTATGGTATTGCGCGGCATTCGGTGATTTCTGCACACAGCACTGGGAGAAAGGCATATATCGTCTGGAACTCACCTGGCAGACAACCACAATAATCAATGCCGCCTTCACAGTCTCGGACATAAACGTACCGAGTGAATACGAGGCGAAATTGATTTCAAGACGTGACAATAATATCATCAATCAGACGGAAGGAAGTGCACTGGCCAGACTGGACAGGATGGCCGGCCTGGAGAAAGTGAAGGAGAAGATTCACTCGCTGATGAATTTCCACAAGCTGCAGCAGATGCGCTCTGCAGCCGGTCTGCCGGTGAAACAGCCTGCTCTTCACGCTAGGTTCCTCGGTAATCCGGGAACAGGCAAAACGACCGTCGCACGCCTTCTGGGACAGATTTACAAGGAAATGGGGCTCCTCAGCTCCGGCCACGTGGTACTGGAGGAGAGGAAGAATCTGATCGGAAGATACTATGACAGCGAAGGACAGGCAGTAGATAATGCATTGAACAGAGCCAAGGGAGGTATCCTTCTGATCGACGAAGCTTATAACCTATATGTCGAAAACGATGAGAAGGATCCGGGAAGACGCATCCTGGAATATCTTCTGACTGCTCTGAGCGATGAAAACAACAGGGACTGGATGCTTATTCTTGCAGGCTATCCGGAGGAAACGACAGCAATGCTGAAATCCAATCCGGGCATCGATTCCAGAGTCGAGGAGGTATTTGTTTTTGAGGATCTGAGCATAGAGAATCTTCTTCAGATCGCAGATTTATACTGCGACGACAATAAGTACGAACTTAGCGAAGAAGCACGTAAGAGACTGAAATCCTTAATCAGCAAGGATATTGTAGCCAAGGGAAAGAACTTCGGCAACGGAAGATATGTAAACAAACTGCTGGAGAGAGCCATCAGCACCCGTATGGCGACAAGATTGAGCAAGATATCAGCTCCGACATACGACCAGCTTGTAACAATAGAAGCTGAGGACATTCCTGTCACTCAGGATGAAGATCAGCATATTTCACTCGGAAAATTCGACGAAGAGGCAATCGACAATGCAATGAAACGTCTGGATGCACTCGTAGGTCTGGAAAAGGTAAAGAGCGCCATCCACAATTTCGTGAATGTATCGCGATATCTGAATTCTCAGGGCGAGAGATTCCGGGGCAAGGGTCTTCTCAAATGGAATTTCACCGGCAATACCGGCACCGGCAAAAGCACTGTAGCCAAGATTCTGGCTGATATCCTCAAGGCAATGAACCTCATCCAGAACAGCGAATTGACAGAAGTCAAGGGAGAAGAAATCTTCAATGTGTCTGATTATGAGTGCAATGAGGTAATACGTGAAGCTGTCAAAAGATCGCGCAAAGGCGTCCTCTTCATTGATGGTGATGCTCCGGAATTCCGTTCCGGCCAATACCGGATGACCAGCGAACAGGTCAGGTTCAAGCTTGCGAATCTGGTAAGCGATGACAATGCATCAGGAGCTCTCATCATATCCGAATGTTCTACCCCTGACCTGTCCATTGCACATTCGCTGGCAAGTAACGGCATCTATGACTTTGACCACACTTTCATCTTCGACGACTACACGGAAGATGAACTTTACAGCATCCTTCTCCAATGTCTCGACAAGTACAGGACACAGGTTTCGGAAAAGGCCGAGGTCATAATAAAGGAATATATCCGCAATCTCTGCGCTAACAGAAATCTCTCTTTCGCCAATGCACGTACAATGAAGAATCTCTCACGGGCCATCTTTGAGAGAATGATTCTGCGCCTTAACGATGAAAACGACACAGATGCAGAACGTATTGTCCTTGCCAGTGATGTCTCGAGTTTCGTGTGGAAGAAGGTTTCAGGCAAGATCGGATTCTAAATTGATCTATTTATGGCAAAAAAGATAGAAAAGACCAACGCTGCACGCCTTCTGGACAAAGCCGGCATAAAATACAATCTCATTCCATACGAGTTCGACGAGAACGACCTGGCTGCCCAGCACGTAGCTGACAGTCTTGGTCAGGACATCGAATGCGTCTTCAAGACACTTGTCCTGCAGGGGGACAAGACCGGACATATCGTTTGCGTGATTCCGGGAAACGGAGAGGTGAACCTGAAGGCATTGGCCAAGGTGTCAGGAAACAAGAAGGTGGAGATGATCGCGATGAAGGATCTTCTCGCTGTGACCGGATATATACGCGGAGGCTGTTCACCGGTGGGAATGAAGAAGCGGTTTCCGACATATTTCCATAGCACGGCCAATGATTTCGAGACAATATATGTCAGCGCCGGGGTACGCGGTCTGCAATTGGCCATTTCCCCTGCCGAACTTATCGGATTTGTCGGAGGCACGGTCGCTGATGTCGCAGCCTTCGAAAAATAAGGAGAAGGCCAATTGGTTAACTCACAACGATTTACGCGTTCTGCGTGCCGCACTACGGGGAGCACGCAGAACGCGTAATCAGTTATAATTCAGCAGATTAACTACAAACTGCAGCCTAGAAAGTATAGATCAGGTTCTTTCCATTGCCCCAGAAGCAGTTCTGCACGGATAGTTCACCCTGAGGGGCCTTGATCAGAACAGTCTTGCCGGCAGGAAAGACATAGAGGGCATCTCCCTGGGTCATCTTATAGGTAATGTCTGATACATTGGTCACTTCAAGACGGTCACCTACAGGACGAGTCTGCAACGAAGCTGAAACGAGCTTTGAAAGATACTTCTGATCGCCCACGAGATTTCCGAAGAAGAAAGCGAGGGTACGCTTTGCCTCGAGAGCCTCCCTCAAAGAAGCCTCTGTACGTTCTTCAGCGAAAACCAGTGTCATCGGACGCATCCAGCCTTTATCGCATCCATAGTCAATGGCGGTAGTGCCGTGGATGTCGGTATTGGCCATCGGAGCGATACCGTACTGAGCATACCAGTCGAAGGTTAGAGGATATGACTCCGTGTAGTTATAAGCCTCGTATGCATCGATCTTTCCGGCCTTTATCAGCTCTTCGTGAACAGGATAGAATGTCGATTTGTTATCCGGCCAGCCCGGGTGGTTCCAGATAATATAGGCTCCCTGAGCATCTGCTATGTCAATCGCCTGAAGAGGATCCTCAACGTCCATAACATTGGCATCATTGATAAAAAGGGCATTGAGATGGCCCAGTGGTTTGCTGCGGGTGATTTCCGTACCTTTGATGACAATAAAACCAAGATTGTTACCCTCTTTCTTGGCTATCTTGAAAGACTCGTTATGATCAGCCACAACGATATTCTTGCGAGGACGATATTCGATGTGGTCGGTGATGGCGATGGCATCAAGACCTTCAGTCCAGGCTTCCTGCACTCTTATCGAAGGCCATACCAGGCCGTCAGAAAAGACAGTGTGGATATGGAAATCGCATTTGAGAGTCTGGTAGCCGTCAAAGCCCGGAATGGAAATCTCGGTACGGTACTGAGACTGGTTGTGATGGTCATATTTATGAACATCATCATTGGAGAGTTGAGCGTTTGCCACCATAGGTGCAGCCAGCATCAGAATGACAAGAAATCTTTTCATCTTTAAATATTTATACTGTTCAACAAATTCAGTTTACCGTCAGCAATAATCTTCAGTATCAGCTCCCCGAAGAGGCCGTTCTGCCAAGCGAACCACTCGCGGGTGAACTTCATCGGATCATCCACGTGGAAAGACTCGTGCATAAATCCGGTGCCTGCATCGGTCTTCATAAGCATTTCGATACACCATTTGATCTCCGCATCATCCTGACTTGTGAATGCCTTCATCATAATGCTCATCGGCCAGGCCATATCAAAGCCCACGTGAGGGCCTCCGATACCTTCTGCGACAGCTCCCCTGAAGAAATACGGATTACTCTCACTCCAGACAAAACGGCGGGTGTTCTGATAGATCGGATCATTGATATCCACGTCGCCGAGATACGGCATCGCCAGAAGGCTCGGCACATTGGCGTCGTCCATAAGCAGGTGATTACCAAAGCCATCGACCTCGTATGCGTAGATTGGTCCGAACTGAGGATGTTCGTATACGGCATATTTCTTCAATGCTTCCTCCACCTCCGCAGCGAGTTCGAGGCACTGCCCGGCGAGGTCGGAACGGCCATTGACCTGAGTCAATATTTCAGCGGCCTTGCGGAGCGAGGTCACGGCAAAGAAATTCGACGGGATCAGGAACTGGAAGGTAGTGGCGTCATCCGAAGGTCGGAAACAAGAGACAATAAGACCCACTGGATTCACCGGCGTACCCTTGCCGTAGTTCGGCAATGTGTCATACGCCGCGTGTGTGGTACGCTGGAAGCGGTAAGGGCCGAATCCGTCCTTACGCTGCTGCTCGCGGAAAGTCTGTAGGGTAAGTTCAATCGACTGAAGCCACACCTCCGAAAACACAGAAGAATCACCGGTGATTTTCCAATATTCATATGCCAATCGGATCGGATAGCAATGCGAGTCGATCTCCCACTTCCTTTCGTGGATACCCGGCTTCATATCGGTAATATCCGACTTCCAATAACCTTCTTTATCAGGCTCCTTGTAGAATGCATTCGCATAAGGATCGAGACAGATACACCTGAACTGGCGGAGGATCACTCCGGCTATCAGTCTGCGCAGTGCTTCGTCCTCATTGACCATTGAAAGATAAGGCCACACCTGTGCACCCGAGTCCCTGAGCCACATCGCGGCGATGTCACCGGTATAGACAAATGTGTCATACTCCCCTACAGGATGAACGGTTGTGTCCAATGTGTTAGGAAAGCAGTTGGCGAACATCCACCTGAGCTTCTCGTTTGCAAGCAGGGCTGTGACTTCATCTATCTTGGCCTCGACTGCCTGAGAGACGAAGAGTCTCTCCTCTGGAGCAGGACGCTGCGATTCGTATTTTACAGTCTGGGCATTGATGGCAATTGAAGCAAAAGCCAAACCGATGATTAGAAAGAAATGTTTCATTAGAGGATTACTTTTTGATAAGACGGAGCTCTCTGATCTTGAAGTCATTGATATGGAAGTCCATATTGTCTGCGTCTGACTCCATCTTGAGGGTGAATATATGATTACCCTTCGAGAGTTCGAGCTTTTCAGGAATTGTCCAGCCCCAGTTATCCCAGTCATTTGTGCCTCTGTGAGGGAAGATGTTGATGCCGGCCTTGACACCATCTACGTAAAGCATTCGGATACCGCAGTTATTGTCCGTATTCACAGGACCTGTACCGTTGGCATAATTCCAGGTAAGGAACCACTGGCCTGATTCCGGTACATTGACAGTAACGCTGAACTCAGTGCCGTTTTTCTTCGTAAGCATTGTCTCAGGAAGCTTGATGCGGATCTTCTCGTTGATATTGATCGGCTTAGACGGGAATGAAGGTGTGCCGTCCTGTGCGACAGCCACTACCTGGATATCACCCTTCCACTCGTCCTCTATGATGATTTCAGTCGATGTTGCACCAGCTACAAGTTCTCCGCCTGCATATACATTATAGATGACAGCACCTTCGACAGGCTCCCAAGAGAGTCTGCCATCAGCCATAGTGACTACCGGCATAAGAGGAGCCCAGCAAGCAGGCTGATAGTTCACGCCGAGATCATTCTTGAATGAGTTCGACATCTCGATTTCGACGGTATGGTGTCCTTCAAGATTTCCAGGAACTACAGCCTCGGACATCTTCTGTCCGTCGAGCTTGAAGCTCTTGATGGTGTCACCGTAACCTGAAACTGTCACATCAAGGGTAGCGTTTCTGTAACGGAAATTCCTTACTGTTCTCTCAGCCTTAAGATTCTCCGGCACCACTGGAGCAAAGTTAAGCTGGTCAGCACCGAACTCCATTCCCATAAGGAGCTTGAAGGTGATGCTGATATTACCTGCAAGGCACCAGAGCATATTGCTTGAATTGATCTGGGTACCTCTCCAGTTTCCTGTGTCAGCCACATAGTTTTCCTTATTTGTAGCATACATCATCACGGCGCGCCATACTGCACCTACTCCGTGGAGTACTCCGTGCTCATTACCCACCTTTGCACAAGCGTGGATCCAATAAGCCTGCACCCAAGGCCAGACAGCCTGGTTGTGATAAGGCGGCTGATCGGCAATCCAAGGCCAGAACACAGGTGCACCATAGTCTACGATCGGAAGGGACTCGGTAAGTCTTGTTGCGCGGTCTCCCTCCGCTACGCCCCAGAGAATGGCAAGAGCCTCACCAAGTGTCTCGCTCTTAGTGTAGAGAAGATCATCTGCACGACCACCGAGATACTGCGCATAATAGCCTTCTTCATCCATCCAAAGGTGCTCGTTGATACCTTTCTTGATGCGGGCTGCCATTTCCTCAAAATACTGCGCAGTCTCGACATCACCGAGGATGCGTCCCATCTCCGCTGCAGAAGTAAGGGCAATGTAGAATACCATATTGGTACCAAGGCACTTGGTATCATAGATGTCGGCAGGCTCCATCCAGGTCGGATAGCTCTGCTCTCTCCAGTCAATGAAAGAAGACTCACCTCTTACGAGATCAGTTTCAGACTCAAACACAGTCCTCATATCCACTTCGAGAGATTTCTTAGCGATAGGATACACAGTCTTGAGCCACTCCATATCACCGGTCACCTTGTAGATCTCCCAAGCGGCACCTACCCAGATTTCGCGGTCAGTACTGCAAGGCCAGGCTCCACCAGTACCTGTATCCTGAACAATTTCTCCCTTCGAATTCACCTTGCACATAAGGCTGGTCTTTGCAGCCTCTGTCTGTATGAAGGACATACTGTGGATGATACTGTAGCTGACATCTCTTGTCCAGACACCACCCCACTCTGTTCCTGTACGCAGTGTTCCGTCAGGCTCGACAGCATTCACACTTTCATCTACTCCGATATTGTACGCAGTCTCCTCAATAAGGTACGGAGTTTCGAGGATCGGATATGTGCTCAGATCGTTCTTCTTCTCCCAGATGTATTCCTCACCATCAAGGTTCGAAACGATCTTATAAGGAGACTCTGCTACACCGGTATACTCTCCCTGAACGATTCTGTCTGCATACATAGTGTATGAGTCGTTCTCATAAATTGGCTTTTCCTGACAAGAAGCCAGAGCCGCCAAAGGCAGTAAAAACAAAAATTTCTTCATTTTATCGTATTATTTATTTCATCTTTTTTATGGTTTCAGCCTTGACCTTGAAGAAGTTCACATTCGGATCCGGGTCAAGAAGCCTGTACTCGTGATGATTACCCCAGCTCGCAGGGCGGTCCTTTATCTCCATACCGTCACCGGTATCATTGGAAGTCATTCCCTGGATCCTGCCGTGCCAGTCTCTGATACGGGCCACTGCTGAATCATAATCCATAAAGCCATTTGCAGGATCGATCATCCTAATAAGCTCAGCCCTATAGATCTCCCTGAAATCGTCATACTTAAGAAGTCGTTCGATCAGAATTCCCTGATTGCCCCATTTGTATGGATCGTGACGTCCAGAATCAGTCTGAGCACCGCATACGTGGCTGGTACCCAGTGTATTGTCATAGTCATACGGGATAAAGAAGAACTTATAGTCCCTGGAACTGTTAGAATTGAAATAGATGTAGAAATTATTGGAATTGTTCCAATGGTCATCCCACATTCCCAATGCCACATTCACAGCATATGTCTTCAGAAGAAGTTCCACATCGCAGACTCTCTGAATCCATTTATAGAAATCCTCATCATTGAGCTGGCTGACATTCAGGATGAAATTCTTCAGCTGCGCAGCAGCCTCTTCAAAAGTTCCTTCATTCTCTTTCAGCTCATATGGGAAGTCTTTGTCATCACTATCAGGGCCGATCTTTCCAGGATCTATGTTCCTGAAATCGGCTCCTACCACGCATTTCCAGAGATTACCCTCATCACTTCCGAACTTGGCCACTCTACGCTTCACATAATGGTCATCCACTCTTTCCAGCATATTGTAGATGCCGAAATAAGCCGGCTTGGAATCTCCCTCAACGTGTACCCATACCTTGCAATAGATATCCTGGAGTCCGGTCCAGATTCCTGCCCGCTTGAAAAGATCATAGCAGAAAAGTTCCCTTACGTGGGAAGGGTCTTCCTTGAACCACTTAAGGTGCAGCTTTCGGATACCCTTGATAGTGTGCTCGTCGTCCTTATTGTACTTGCGGAAATTCAGTCCGAAATGGCATTTATGCCAGTCAGCCTTGTCTTTCTCGTGCATCTGGCCATATTCTCCTTCAGGACGCACACGAGAGGTATTACCGCGAAGACGCAGAGCCGCATCCGCGATGTATGTGATCTCTCCGCCCCTGTCGTACTTGACATTGCAATGAACATATTCCTCAGTATGCTGATTCTTGTCATACGCCTTGAGAAGATTGTTCCACTGCTCCACGGACACTTCTATTGTGATTTCAGGAATATATGTGTCATCCCAGACATATCGTACTCCTTCATCCCAAACAATTTCAGTATCCACTTCCGGCTGAGGCTCCTGCTGAGGAGGTTTTACAGGCTCAGGTTTGTCAGTACAGGCAACAACGGCAATTGCGGTCAATCCGCACAATAAGTACCTCACATTCATTAGAATATAAATTTTACATTATGTTTCTTTCCGTCATCTTCGATATAGAATTCACAGATTCCTCCCTTCTTGTCCGCAGTCCAGGCCTTGCCTTTCTTAGCCTTCACTCCGTCCAGAAGCACTGTCTTAGGAAGTCTGTCAGTGTATATCCTGAAAATGAATTCTCTTTTACCCTCGATCTTATAGACGCTTCCTTCCCTATCCCCTATCTCGATCTCATACCCTTGGGCAGAAGTAGCGCAGGAAACCGGAGTACGGAGATATTCTCCGCGAAGATAGCCAAGATTTTCTCCATCATCTTCATAAAGTGAAAATTCTGCTTTCTCTCCTTCAATGGCAGGGAAGATCTCGAATGTCACAGGATATACCCTACGCTCACGTGTGTAGTTCATTACCGGCATACGCGGAATGATGCTTCCCTTGCGGACGAACATAGGGATAAAGTTCAATGGGGCATCCACTGTAAGCCACTGCTCGCCGGTATATTCTGTCTTCTTGTCATTGAAGTCGATCCACAATCCTTCAGGAAGATAGAGATTCTTGGTACGTGCACTCTTCTTCACTACCGGAGCCACCAGAATCTCTTCTCCGAACATAAACTGTGCATCCAGATCATATGTCTCGGCGTCCATCGGGAACTCCATTACCATAGGACGCATAACAGGAAGTCCCAGGTCGTGAGCCTCACGGGCATAGGTATAGATATATGGAAGAAGGGTATATTTAAGTTCGATTGCAGCCTTTGCATTCTTCTCGGCCTCTGCACCGAAGAGCCAAGGCTCGACTGCATTGTTACCCTCGTGGTGAATACGGCTGAGAGGGTTGAATGCGCCCAACTGAAGCCAGCGTGTATAGAGCTCGGCCATTGCCGGATAATCCTTGATATCTCCACAATATCCTGATATATCGGTAGTTGTAAACGGTATCACGCCCAGTCCGGCAGAAAGAAGTACCGGAATTTGATTTGCCATCTGAGCCCACCCCTTGTTCACATCATCTGCACATCCGCTGTCTCCGGTCCATCCGAAGGTATATCTTTGGAGTCCGGCATACGCAGCGCGGGTCATCTGGAATATACGTTTGTCCGGATTACGCTTGTTGAACTGCTCTGTCACCACCTTATCCCAGGTAAGACCATAGACATTATGGATCTCATCGTGCATTCCCAGATGATGCTTCATCACAAGGCGCTCGACAGACTCTTCATTGCTCCAGGCCGGCTCACCCATATCGGTCCAGAATCCGGCTGCACCATCGTCGAGAGGTTTCTGCTGATATGCTCCCCACCAGTCGGCAACTTCAGGAAGAGTGAAATCCACCACTCCGCAGTTTCCGCCCCAAGGCCAAGGCATATCATAGCTCTTTCCTGTGTTCACATCCTTCACGAAATAACCGAGACTGTCCGCCTCACGCCATTGTTTCTTATTGGCCTGTGAAATCACAGGATCCTGCGAAAGAATCACCTTGAATCCCATTGAGTCCAGATCTGAAAGCATCTTGCGAGGGTTGCGATAGTTCGGTTTTCTCCACTCAAAGTCCTGGAGATGCTGGGTCCATCCTATATCCTGATAGATTATATCGCAAGGAATGCCCCTTTCACGGTAGCCGTGTGCAATCTCGTATGTAAGATCCTCATTTGTAAGAAGTCCACGGCACTGAGCGAAGCCCATCGCCCAGCGCGGAGGCATAATAGGCTTGCCTGTAAGGCCCACATACTGGGTCATTATCTCCTTATAATCCTTACCGAAGATAAAGTAATATATCATCTCTCCGTTCGGTGCCTCGAAACTGTAATAGTCACGGCTTTCCGTTCCGAACTTGAACTCTGTCTTGTAAGTATTGTCAAGGAAGATACCATAGCGGTAGCTGCTCATAAAGAACGGAATGCTCTTGTAGAGAGGGTCCTCGACTGTGCTGTAGCAAGGCTTGTCGCTGTTCCACATCTTGTAGCTCTCGCCTCGTCTGTCCAACTTGCCTGTCTTTTCGCCAAGTCCGAAGAAATGCTCGTCACGACGAAGCGACTTATACTCGATTTTCTTCGTTCCTTCGCTTATATGTCCTTTATCCAGATGATCGCTGAAAAGAAGTTTCTGCCACTTATCGAAGATCTGAAGGTTGAAAGGGTTCTTGTTCACCCTGATACGGAGCTTGTCCGTAAATATTTCATAGCAGGCATTCTGCTCATTGACAATAAGTTCGCCGATACCCTCAAGATCTTCATTCACCACAGCAAAAGATTCGTTGCTACGGGTCAATGTCCCGTCAGGAGAATACCAGACACGCACCACGGAAGGGCTGCAGAGCCTCAACTGAATTACCGAACCGTCTTCGAGAGAGAAGTTGACGCAGCGTCCGTCCTGCGTGTATGAAAGACAATTTCCTGTCACATCGCCCGCATAAAGCATAGGAGCGATGAGACAGAAAATCATTGTTAAAATTTTACGCATAATTACTCTATTACAAGCATTGTCCAATACTCAAGCGATGGAAGAGTCACTGAAATATATCCGTTCTCCTGGGTGAAGGCAAGTTCCTGAGCCGCACCTGCGTGCTGGTCAGGTGAAGCCACCCACACCTTGGTCGCCTTTGCATCATACTTGATCTTTACAGGTGACTTGATGACCTTTGCAGGAGCAGGTCTGGTGCCCTTGAGGTCTCTCCAGCTGAGATTGTCCACTGTTCTGAAGTTCAAGAAGTTGATGATGGTCTTTCCACCGATCTTCTTGGCATATGTAGTGACAGAAGCTTCCTTTGGAGGCCAGTTGTTGAAAGGCACCTTCCTGGTAGCCGTGCTCACTACTTCCACCTGCACCTCAGCCTTCGAGCTTTCTCCACGGAGAAGATTCTGATATGCAGTCATAAAGTCATAATAACGCACGATCAGTGTCTTCAAGGCAGGACTCATCTTGACATCCTGGCTTGGGAAATACTCACGGCAGAGCATATGGTCACCGAGTTCAAGATGAGCACCACCGAGGGCAAATATCACCGCATCGGTAAGGAGTACTCCAGGGATATTGAACTCTCTGTTGCTGCATTCATAGTTCATATAGGCGGCAAAGATACTCTTGAGAGTATGGTTGCTGTTCATATCGTTTGTCTTGATGATGGTGTAGAGATCCTTGAACTGGTCTTCATCTCCCCACACCTCATTGTAACAGAAATCCACATTGCCTGTTTCAGCTATCCTGTTCGATCCGTAACTTGACACCGCATTGAATACCAGCCTCTTGTCCGGATGGGCCTTCTTCATAGCATTGATGAATGATGCATATCCTACAGGAAGGTCCACCTTCTTTCCGTTCCAGTCATAACGAGTGCCGCGGTTTCCGAGCTGGTCGATATGGAATCCGTCGAAATCAAGGTGATGATATACCTCTTTGTTGCGTTCGATAAGGTAATTCTGCCACTCGGTATTGCCTGGATTCAGAAGGTAGATATTGCTCTTCCAGCTTCCGGGAAGAGTATGTGCATCCTGATCCTCACGGCCTGCTTTCTTGTATAGGTTCCATTCTTCCTTGACTCCGTCTGCACGGGCATCGTCAAGAGCACCGAATGCCAGGTTATAGAACATAGCCTTCATTCCATAGCTATGCTGCACGTCGATATACTTCTTTACGGCAGCATTGTAGACATCACGGTTGGCAATGTCCTTATAGACCTCGTCAAGCTTCTCCATTGTACCTCCGAGTGGCCAATGGTGCTTGTTATGCCAGTCATAGAACTGCACTCCGTTGATGTGGCAGCGGTTAAGGAATTCCATTTCCGCCTCGATAACACCTGCGTCAAGCTTGTTTTTTCCGAAATCTCCCACGAAACCGTAACGAGGGAACATTGTCCAGTCGCTTGAAACATCTACTGCAATGGTTCCGAGCACAAGATCAGTCTTTTCATCTCTCTGGCGGTAGACCTCCACCATATATCCCTGTCCGTCAGCGGAAGGAGCAGTCCAGGTCCACTGGTTGCCTGAGGCGGCGTGCTCGTGGATAGTCTCTCCCATATGACGGTATCTGATCTTTGCATCTAATGGGACATTACCGGTGAATTTGACTTCCTCGCCAGGGGCATAGATTGCCTTGTCTGTCTTGAGGTCTACTGTAATGTCTGACTGAACGGTAATCACCTCAGTCACGCTGTTTGTTTCGCCAGGTCCCGGCTTTATGCCAGGAATCTCGCTGTCCTGCGGATCTTTTCCGCAGGACACAGCGAGAATTACCAGGGCTATCGGATATAATAACCTTTTCACAATTATTTCTTGACGATAGATACTGTTTCCTTAAGCTGATTGAGAGTGATGGTGTATGTACCGGCCTCGGAAATCTGCCATTTCTGGTCGAAGCCGCCGTCACCCACATTTACATCAAGATACTGAGCATTGCACCAGTCGCTTGACTTGTCCACGAAGAGGATCTTCTCTGTCTCACCTGTAGGAGTCTTTCCTGCCTCGGTAGCCATAAACCAGGCACCCATCCAGTCAGACTTCTTGTCGCAAGTGAACTTGAGCTCACCCTCATTGAGATGACCCTCCCAAGTGAATGTGTATGCATCTGAACCTGCCTTCATAGGAGTTGCATTGTTAAGGGTCCAGCCAGCAGGCGATGCGCTACCGATGAGGTAGATCATTTCATAAGGCACGAACTCAGCCATAAGCATACGCTCTCTACCGTTTCTGATATCGAAGCAGATCTTGTATGCCTTGTTTATCTCAGAATCCTGGAGAGTCCACTTGTTATCAGGGTCGAATCCACTGACGAATACAGTACTGCTCTCAGTATAAGGAGCATTTGCATAAGGAGCCTTGAAGTTGTTCTCCCAACTTCCGTTTGTAGTAGCGAACTTGAAGTCACCACCCTTGTCGAAGAATCGGCCCATACGGAAGAGGAATGGATCCACTGGGTCCACTGTGAGTGGCTCGAAACTCCAGCTTGTCATATTACCGATGAGATACATACTGTCGAAGAGCGGACTCTCTGATGCACTTGGCTTGATGCTTACAGTCAGGTCGAAGAGGTTTACATCCACCTGATAGTTACCTGTTTCCGCTACAGAGAATGTCTCATCCGGATCATCGTATGTAGCACGGTAAACAAGCTTGCCTTCCTCAGGAGCCTTGTTGTATGAAGGTACCCAGTCAGCTCTTGTAGTCATAAACTTGAATGACTTGCCGGCAGAGAGACTTCCTGTCCAGGTGAATATACCGTTATCCACTTTCTTCATTTCCTCCATTGCATCAAGAGACCATCCGGTCTTGGTCGCATCACCTATAATGTAGAGAACAGATGCTACAGGCTTGTAGGTAGTGACACTGAAGGACACCACGCTTTCCTGCACCTCCTCTCTCTCCGGTACGACAGCTATGACTCTTGCCTCAAGGGCGAAAGTTTCCTCAGCCTCACCGAAGAATGATCTTATAGCATTATTGAGCTTCTCTACAGTAGCCTTGAAGGAATAGGTCTGGATCTTATTGTCAATCACAACATATGGTGCGGCGAAATCTGTTCCTGCCTTAGCTATCTCGAGAGTGTAGTAGATCTTGTTGCCTGTACCGAAGTTGGTACCAGTAGTCCAGGTAAGGGCAAGGGCGTCAGCACCGTGCTCTGCCTCATTGAGGACAAACTCAGACGCATTGACCGAAAGAGTCAGCTCGTCGTGTCCCTTGTCAAGCTCCATATAATTGTCATCCACGCAAGACGCAAGTGCCGCGCATCCGAAGATGATTGAAGCCAATTTCAATATTGTTTTCTTCATACTTGTATATAATCTTTTCTATTAGTATCCAGGATTCTGCTCGATGAGCGGGTTGGCATCTCTCTCGGTCTGAGGGATAGGGAAGATCAGACGGTTGAGGTTTGCATTTGTCTTTCCGATAGAATGGAGGAAGTCGATGGCATACTGTCCGTTGTTGATACGGATCATATCGAACCAGCGATGTCCCTCGAATGCAAGCTCCATACGGCGCTCGTGGATGATCTTCTCACGCATTGCCTCCTGCGAAAGACCGCTCACTGCAGGAAGGCCTGCACGTCTGCGGACGATATTGAGAGGAGTCTCTGCCGAAGCGGTCTGGCCCATCTCATTGAGAGCCTCTGCCTTCTTGAGAAGAACGTCTGCATAACGATAGACAATCCAATTAGCAGGGTTTGTATTGTACTCTGGAGACACAGACTTAGAAACTAAGAACTTACGTACATTGTAACCTGTATTTGAGAAAGTCTTCTTGTAGACCTTGCCGTCGAAATCCGGACATCCCTCATAGAATACAGTGATATCCTTTCTGAGGTCACCCTCTTCCCACTGGCTCATAAACTCCGCAGTAGGCTGATTCCATCCCCAGGAACCTGCCACGAAGTCTGAGTTACGAGGACCCATATATGTAGAAGCCCAAGAGCTCTGACAGTTTCCACCCCAGAAGTCATACTCTGTGCTTCCTGAATACTGGACTTCAAAGATTGACTCCGGTCCATTATTGATGGTAGCGTCGAAGTTAGCTGCGAAATCGCAGGTAGAAAGATCCCAGCCGTAGCTTGCTATGTCCTCGCAAAGAGTCACGACTTCGCCGTAAAGCGCGTTATTGTTCGGAGCAAGTGTGAGATATACATCAGCGAGCTGGCACATTGCAGCCTCCTTGCAGGCACGGCCAAGGTCTGAACCTGTGTACTCTGCCTTTGATGGAAGGAGCTCGATCGCTTTCTGGCAGTCCTCGATGATAAGATCGTAGTTCTCCTGAAGAGTCGCACGTGCGATGTGAGCTGATGTGCTCGGGTCGTAAGGTTCCTTACGGAGAGGAACGCTGCCGTAAAGACGTACAAGGATATAATAATAGTGTGCACGGAGGAAATAAGCCTCGCCAAGGCACTGAGCCTTGACAGACTCGTCGATCTCTGCATCCTTAAGGCTGCTGATTACGATGTTGCACTGTGCGATGCCCGGCCAAGGTGAACGCCACATATAAAGCGCCATAGCATTGTCTGACTGTGTGATGAAGTCAGCTGCCTGAATGGTTTCAAGACCGTCTGTACCACCGCCAGCACCTACATTAGAGTTACCGGCAATGATGTCAAGACTCCACATACGCATATTATAGAGGTTTGAAGACATCAAGGCACTGTAGCAGGCATTTGTCAACGCCACAGCCACATCCTCTGTCACAGCCATATCGGGATCGACAGCGTCGTATGGCCTCTTCTCAAGAAAATCGCTGCAGGAAGCCATCAGAGCGGCTGCGAGCAAGATCATCGTATATTTAATTGTATTTTTCATTGTTCTACGGCTGATTAGAAGTTAATGTTCAGTCCTACGCTGTATGTACGAGGGATTGGATAACGCGAAGCATCGATACCATTGATCGAAACCTCAGGGTCAAATCCTGAATACTTTGAGATAGTGGCTACATTCTCGCATACGAAAGCAAGACGGAGGCCCTGGAGATGAATCTTCTCAAGGAGTCTTGAAGGGAATGAGTATGCAAGAGTGATGTTCTTCACGCGGAGGTAAGAACCGTTCTCGACGAATCTGTCAGATACACGGCAGTTCTGGTTAGGGTCAGCGTAAACGGCACGTGGCATAAAGTTGCTTGTACCCTCACCTGTCCATCTTCCAAGGACAGCTGTAGTCTGGTTCATAGCCGCAGCCATACCTGTGTTCTCGATGTTGTTTGCGTTGTAGATAGAGTTTCCTGCCACTCCCTGGAGATATACAGAAAGCTCAAGTCCCTTCCACTCGAAGCGGTTGTTCATCGAGAAGAGCCAGGTCGGATTAGGGTTTCCGATCACTGTACGGTCTTCCTCGTTGATTACACCGTCGTTGTTGAGGTCACGATAACGAATGTCACCAGGAGCTGCACCAGGCTGGAAAGCGTGATTCTCTACATCTGTCTCATTCTGGAAAAGACCGTCTGTAACATATCCGTAGAATACATTGATAGGATAACCCTTCTGAAGCATTGTCACATAAGAGTTGTTCACCTGGTTGATATAATAAGGAACATCACTGTTGAGGTCGACGATCTTATTGGTATTATAGGTAGCGGAGAGGTCTGTCTCCCAGCTGAACTCACCCGCAAAGTTTATAGTATGGAGCTGCATCTCGACACCCTGGTTGCGTACCTTACCGGCATTGGCGTAAGTTGTACCAGTATCCTCGAATCCTGAAGTGATAGGAACCGCAGCCTTTACGAGCATATCGTTTGTATTCTTGATATAGCCGTCTACAGAGAGTTCGATGCGCGAGTCAAGGAATGCAATGTCGACTCCAATATTTGTCTGCGCGATCTCCTCCCAGTGGATTGAAGGGTTTGCGAGAGTTGCAGAATAGAGGGTAGGAAGACCTGTTCCGTTAAGTGCTGATCCGAGCGGATATACACCTGTGTTGTATACAGCGAGGTAACCGTAGTTCGAAACACTTGCCTGGCTACCTGTCACACCATAACCTGCACGTACCTTAAGGTCATTCACTGCAGCACTCTGTGGGAACCAAGACTCTTTGGATGGACGCCACGCAGCTGATACTGAAGGGAATGTACCCCAGCGGTTATTCTTTCCGAAACGGCTTGAACCGTCGTGACGGACTGTTGCTGTAATGAGATAACGGTCTGCATAAGAGTAGTTTGCACGAGCCATTACAGAGAAGAGCGACCACTCGCTCATACTTCCGCTGATGTCCTTCATTGTCTGACCGTTATTCATCTGGTTTACGCTGTCAAAGAGGAAGTCTGCCTTCTCACCGCTCATATAGTCATACTTGTTCCACTGAGCTGATGTACCAGCCATCAATGACACATTGTGCTTCTTCGCGAATGTATGGTCAAAGAGGAAGTAGTTATCCCAGAGATATGTGAATGACTTGTTGTTGCTTCTGTAGCGTGTGCTCTGTTCTACCGGGGTAGGTTTCCAGGCATATTTCGGAGTGAAGCTGTCTGTGTACCAGAACTTGGCGTCATATCCGAATGTGCTTCTGAACTTGAGCCACTTTGTGAACTTGATCTCACCGGTAAAGTTTGCAAGGATATTGTAACCCTGAGTCTGAGACTTGTTCATATATGTAGTTCCGATAGGGTTACGGACGCTGCCGAACCACTCTGCGTTGCCGGTAGGGCCTGACCACTCGCCATCCTCATCCTTTACAGAAAGAACAGGAAGGGCGTTCATTGTATTTCCGATGCTGTAGCTTCCATTGTCCTTGTTATCTGTGCTGAAGGTGATGTTGCTTGAGATCTTGAGCCAGTTGCGGAGCTGGGTATCAGTGTTGCTCTGAAGAGTGAAACGGTTATAGTTTGTATTCTTCACAACACCTGTCTGATCTACAAAACCTGCTGACATATAGTAGCTTGACTTATCGTTTCCACCAGAATAGCTCACAGAGTAGTTCTGCATCACACCTGTTCCGAGAAGCTCTCCGAGCCAGTCTGTACCAGCACCCAGAACTGAAGGATCCACCCAGTCAGGGTTAGCGTTTCTGCCGCTGTTGATCATCATCTCGTTGCTGAGCTGTGCATACTGGGCTGCATTAAGCATCTGAGGAACATTTGTAGGATTCTGGAAAGAAGCGTTCGCAGACACCGAGATCTTGCTGTCACCGGACTTACCACGCTTTGTAGTCACCATTACCACACCGTTCGCACCACGTGAACCGTAGATTGCAGTTGCTGATGCATCCTTGAGAACGTCGATGCGCTCGATGTCGGCTGTATTGATGGCGTTAAGACCGAGGTCGGTAGGGACACCGTCGATAACCACGAGAGGGTCACAGTTATTGATAGAACCAAGACCACGGATCTTGATGTTCACATTCGATCCCGGTGAACCTGAGTCAATGATCTGCACACCGGCCACCTTACCCTGCAGTGCCTGTCCGACACTTGGCATCGGAGAGTCTTTGAGATCCTTGCTGTTTACTGCTGAAACAGCACCAGTGAGGTCGCTCTTTCTGATGGTACCGTAACCGATGACGAGTACTTCCTCGAGAAGCTCGGTGTCCTCACTGAGGATGATTTCGATACGTGAAGTTCCGTTTCCTGCAGGAACCTCCATTGAAAGATAGCCGATGCAGGATACTTCAAGTACCGCACCTGGAGCTACAGTAAGAGTAAACTGTCCATCTACATCTGCGATGGCTCCGTTTGTCGTGCCTTTCTCAATGATGGAAGCTCCCGGAACACCACCTACGGCATCCTTCACTACTCCGCTTACATTGACTTTCTGCGCATATACGCACAAAGGCAGCAACATTCCTAAAATGAATGCAAACATTCGGATTCCGAATGTCCTGTTCTGCTTTAGCATAATGAATTGAGTTTATTGTTAATGATTTGGTTATTTTGTTATTATGAAGACAAAATAACTAAATGTGCAGACAAAATCAAAGGAACGGTAGCCAATTAGTAGTGATTTGAGTACATACCCAAAATATACACCATTGGTAATCAAGGTGTTAACTTTTAAGGATAGACGTAAAAATAGTAGTGAATTATTGTCTTGTTCCGATATCCATAATACGGTTTTCAAAGTCTTCACGGTCACAGACAGAGGCATTTCTCATCTTTACGCGGTAGTTATAGACTGTCGAAACCGATCTGCGCAGGAAGGAGGCGATCTTTACAGAATCATCCACTCCAAGACGTATCAGAGCAAGAACCCTCAACTCTGTAGTAAGCAGTCTTTCCTTTGAATGATACGAAACCTTCTTGTCTTCCTGCAGCAATTCATTCAGTTGTGAGATGAAATCAGGAAAGAGGTCCAGGAATGTAGCATCGAACTGATTATAGAAATCATTCAATGCCTTTTCCATAAATTCCTTGGATTTGAGGGCAGTCATAGCGTCCTCTCCATCCTTGATAGCCTTACGCAGTGATGTTCTGTATTTTTCCAGGCCGTCTATATATTCGGAACACATATTCAGGTACCTGCCGAGATACATTTCCTTGACCTGATTCGTCTCCTGAAGGATATTGACATTCTTCTGCAGCTGATCTGTAAGCTGCTGAAGCATCAGATTGGACTCCTTGGTCTGTCTTTCCGCGACAAGCACGCGGTTCCTTTCCTTTATAAGAAATACCGACAATATCACCAGAAAAAACAACAGGAAACAAGACACCAGCAATGCTGATACGATAGCCTTGTTCTTCTGGGACACGAACTTGTCATATGAACTGGAAATAACGGGCAGAATCTGATACGAGAACTGCTTATGCAGCTGAGCATTGGAGCGGACCGCATCCTGAACGGACCGGGTGATGTATGTATATGCTCTTTCTATATCATTCTTTTCATAAAGACACCTCGCAAGTTCATACAAGGAACGGTATTCATACTTAGGTACCAGAAGATCACTGCGGGCACTCTTTGCATACCACAGAACAGCATTCTCATTATCACCGATCAGACTATAGGCACGGGCCATCGTATAATATATGACTCCCTGATCTTCCAGAGCCGGATCATTGGAGGCCACCCAAGGCAGAAGGAGGTCCAGAACCTCCTGAGCCTTGTTGTTTTCCAGAAGAATATCTGTCTGAATGAAAATACAGCCAATGTCATCATCCTTAAGAGTGGAAAGCAATTTCTGCTGATACTCATCCTTTTTACGGATGTATTTCATAGACAGAACGTGATCGTTGGAAGACTTGGACAGATTTGAATACACCGTATTCAGAATGCTCAGATAACGGGCTTCCTCCAGCCACTGATAATCATATTCTTCAAAAAGGCTCAATATCGCATCATATAGTCCCGACATAGCGTACCTGTCAGCAAGATCCAGAACAGCATCTCTGACAAGCTCCTCATTTCCAGAGAATTCCGCAAGTTCGATCTTTCTATAAGCATAAGAAATGGTAGAGTCTATATTGTACTGAAAGTACTCATTGAACAGATCATTATATACCCCATACCTTTCGATATCCGACACCGCCGATGAAACACCGGCCCTTAGTTTCAATATACGATTTTCCTTTTGTCCTTCAATCATCTCTTTATTGGATATGACCAGGTCGAGACTCTTCAGGGCAGCTTCCACCTCACTGGAATAGCGGACACGGCCAGAGCAGCCGCATAAAATCAGAATACAAGAAATAAGACAGAGATGCTTCATATCGGCAAGATTGACATAAGTTCAAGCGGATTTCACAAAAATATGAATTTTTTATGAACATCAATACACAAGCTTGACCCCTAGGAAGAAGGTTCGGGGAAGAGTAGGACCGTAGATATATCCTGAATCACGGTCGGCTCCTGAGTCGAAGTCATTCTGGAATGAATTGAAAATGTTCTGGACGCCGGCATTGAGCTGAAGGGAGAAACTGCTGTAGAGCTTGAAATCGTATGCTGCCTTGAAGCCCATATCCCAGAAATCAGGGGTGGTCATAGTCACATTCTGCGCAATCATACCAGCGTGATGCTCGATAAGCATACTGCCGGTATAAGTGCCGGTAAGAGCCAATGTCAGAGCCTTCATAGGATTATATGAGGCTGTGAGATAGCCGTGGATATCCGGTGTACGGAACATCTTTTTCGTTACCGCCACATCATCGCTCCAGGAGCGGGCTTCCTTATATTCAGACTTCTGGACTGTGACTCCAAGCTGCATCTGGAATCTATTCCTCCAAGCAATCTTTCCTTCAAGATTTCCTCCAAACACCCTGGCTCCTGATTCATTATGTCTTTCCTTGATCAGGATACCTTCTTCATTGAGTCCCAGTTCTTTAAGAGCAAAGACATCCGCAAGGTCCGTGAAGAATCCCTCCACAAGGAAGTTACCCTGCCAGTCTCCCCAGCTATGATACATATCCGCAGAAATGCTTACGCTCTGAGACTTTTCCACCCTCAGGTCATCAGCCAGACGGATCATCGAGACGGTTCCTCCTACATTGTCGATATGAAGATCCTCGTCGAAGGCTTGCGGAGCACGGAAACCGTAGGAATAGCTGGCTCTGAAATTGATATTTTCGGAAGGATTGTATCGAAGATTGGCACACGGACTGAAAATAAGGCGTTCCATCAGACTATGTTTATCAAGACGACCCCCCAACAGGATGCCCCAACGCTCGTTCTTCCATTCATTCTGGGCGTATGCACTCAGAATCCTGACAGTCTGGTCAGTAACCCTGTCATATCCCCACATATTGTCCCTGAGATAGTCTTCATTATACTCCATACCGACAGTGAGATCGGATGGCATAAAGAGACAACGGCCCATTTTATAGACATATTGAGCCCCTCCCACCCAGGTAAGGTCGGTAGTCTTTCCATACGCATTCGGGTCCTGGCCAGCACCGTAATAGCTGTTCCTTCCGATATGCTGGAGTGATGCGAAGACATTCAGACGATGCTTCTGATCCTTTGAAAACCAATCGAACTTGAGTCCTCCTGTATTGATCCCGTGCTCTGTCTGCTCGGCAATCATAGCTTCGTGAGGAGGCAGGTCAAGATTGTCTCCTCCCCTTCTGAATTCCTGAAGATGATGGTATTCTGCCGTTACCTTTGAGTAAAGACCGGTCTTTATGTAGCCACGGAAGCCTACGGTCTGTCCGGATATCTTGGAAAGTTCGGTAAACCCATCCCCGTTTGCATCCCAGGCATCCTTGGAAGTGTTCTGGCCGAAGACAGCCAGGCCGAGCTTATTGTCCTCCGAGACAATGGAGGCATTGATGTCAGTAGTGTTATGAAAGGCAGAAGAACCTGCTATAGAGGTTACGGTATGGGATATGCTCGAAGAATTCCTGACAGGTTCCTTTGTAATGATATTGATGGTGCCTGCGATGGCAGACGACCCGAAAAGTGCCGATCCGCCACCTCTCATAATTTCCACCCTGTCCACCATATTGGCCGGAAGCTGCTCGATTCCATAGACTCCGGCCAATGAACTGAAGATAGGACGGGAATCGATCAGGATCTGGGTGTATTGACCGTCCAGACCATTGATCCTCACCTGCTGGAAGCCGCAGTTCTGGCAATTGTTCTCCACACGGATTCCCGGCTGGAAAACAAGTCCCTGAGCCACAGTGGTGGCGTTTGTCTTATTGTAAGTATCCATTCCCACAACATTCACCAGAGTCGGCGACATCCTTCTGGTCGTCTCGCTGCGGGTAGCGGAAACAATTACTCCGTCTATCTGCACGAAATCTTCTTCGAGAGTGAAATTCACCTCGTATGATCTTCCTCTGCGAACCTTTATTTCACGGGTCTGGGTCTTGTACCCTATTGCGGACACTTCGACGATGAAACTTCCTTCAGGAATGTTTCGTATCATATAATGTCCTGTATTCTCAGTAGTTACACCTATTGTAGTACCTTTGAGCATCACTACGATATAAGGAAGATGCTCTCCGGTAGCTTTATCTATAACGTGACCATAGATATGGGCATCGGTCTCTTGAGCCTGGGCAGACAGCACTACACATAATGCCGCCACCAAAGCTGAAAAAAATCTTTTCATCTTTTTGGGGTTGGAATGGTTGTTATTTGAATCTTTGTCTGTAGGGATTACCGGTCTGGGGATAGCTACGCCATCGGAGGACCACGGAGAGTATGCACCGCCTGCTCCGCATTCAGACAAATCGGAACATCACAGGCTATATAAGATTCAGATAACTGGAAGAAAGGAGATGGAACACCAAGGCAACCGACTGCTGATTCCGACTGGAAATGAGAAAGAATGTCGATTACAGCATATTGGGAATCACTATGGTCGTGATCTGCATCTCCTCCAAGATGTGAATGGACAATGGATGACCCATTGGCGATGTGCGTATGTGAAAACATACTGATACCTGCATAATAACTGCAGAATATCACCATCAGCCAAAGGGCCATATATGTCCTCAAATTTTTCATCTTTTCCGTTTGGGGCGGCAAAGATAATAAATTATTTCTTGATGAAAACCTTTTCGAGATTCTGGGAAACATTGATGATGAAGTCACCCATCTTTTCAAGTTCGCTGACTATATCCATATAGTAAACGCTTGTCTGATAATTCTTTCTGCTACTCTCGATTTCTTCGATCTCAGCATCCCTGAGATAGTTTCTGAGATTGTTGATGCGGTCCTCGGCATTATATGCATTGGAGATTCCTTCGAGATGACCTTTGTGGGCTGCATTGAGATTGTCAATCATAGCATCATATGCCTTTTCCACACTGTCCACCATCTCTTCAAGCTTTCTGACTGTATCCTGTTCGAAAGTCTTCTTGTGGATGTTCTTTCGGGAAAGGATACGGCTGATCGATTCACCCGAATCTCCGAGGGACTCAAGCTCGCCGATTATCTTGTACATTACCTTGATACGAAGAGAAGTCTCTTCACTTATATCACCGGCAGAAACCGCATTAAGGAAAGCTGCGATCTCATACTCGATACGGTCTGAAATCTCCTCATATTTCACCAGCTTTTCGCGAAGTTCATCGAACTTTCCCGAATCTGCCGCACGTATGGCTTCTCTGGCATATCCCAGGCCATTCTTCGAAATCTGAGCGAAGTGGATTATCTCTTCAAAAGCCTGCTCTGTAGCAAGTTCAGGTGTAGCAAGAGGGCCGGCAGAAATATATTTGAGCCTGAACACCTCGTTTTCCTGATTCTTCGGAGTCTTGACGATCCATACAACTGCCTTTTCAATAAGCTTTACACACCATACGAGGATGAGAGTGTTGATGGTATTGAAGAGGGTATGGAGCATAGAAAGTCCGTATAAGGCAGCTGTTGCATCAGGAGTATTCTGTCCGCTTACAGCAAATCCTTCAGCAGCAGGATTCGGAAGGCCGAAAACCACCTCGATTATCTTTCCTACAAGTGAAAGGAACGGCCTGAAGAAGATCAATGCCCAGATTACACCGAATACATTGAAAATGGTGTGTGACATTGCCGCTCTCTTGGCCTGGGTATTTCCGACTGCTGCTGCTATATTGGCTGTGATGGTAGTACCGATGTTCTCACCAAGCACCATCGCACAAGCCATTTTAAACGGAATGAAACCCATACTTAGCATAATGAGTGTGATGGCCATTGTCGCAGACGAAGACTGAAGCACCAATGTCAGCACAGTACCGAATACGAGGAAGATCAATACGGAACCGAAACCGTGACCGGCCCAAGATCGTACAAACTCAAGCACCTGAGGTGTCTCATTGAGATCAGGAACAGAGTTCTTCATAAACGAAAGACCGAGGAAAAGAAGACAGAAGCCGACGATCAGTTCGCCGATGTTCTGACGCTGATTCTTCTTCGAGTTCGAGAAGAGGAATCCAAGCAGCATAAGAGGTACTGCAAGAATGGAAATGTCCGCCTTGAATCCCAGCCAAGAAACAAGCCAGGCAGTAACTGTCGTACCGATATTGGCACCCATAATTACTCCGATAGCCTGTGCGAGGGTAAGAAGTCCGGCATTCACGAAGCTTACCACCATTACTGTAGTAGCTGAGGATGACTGGATTACGGATGTAATCCCGAGTCCTGTCAATACTCCCTTGAAAGGGTTGGAGGTCATTGCAGAAAGAAGTCCGCGAAGTCTGTCACCGGCAGCTTTCTGAAGTCCTGAGCTCATCAGGTTCATTCCGTAGAGGAACATACCCAATGCACCCAGGAGCGTAAAGATCTGAAGTATTCCCATTGTTATGCGATCTGGTTAGTTATAAGATAATAAGTATATGCAACGAAGCAAACGAACATAAATGCACCGGCCATTCTGCCGATCTTGCCCTTGAATCCAAGAATCATCGGAATTATGGCCGCAGCTATCATAACACAATAGTCTACAGCTGTGATTCCCGAAGAATTGAGCGGCATAACCTGAGAGCTCAGACCAAGGATCCAGGTAATATTGAAAATATTGGATCCTATGACATTTCCGAGTGCCAGCTGAGTGTTTTTCTTCAGAGCCGCTGCTATGGATGCGGCAAGCTCAGGAAGCGAGGTTCCGCAGGCAATGAGTGTCAATGATATAAAGGCATCATTCACTCCGAACGACTTGGCGATAAGCACAGCATTGTCCACAAAGAAATCACAGCTGGTGATAAGCACGGCCAATCCTCCGACCACCTTCACCACTGCAAGCCAGAACGGAGTCTTATCCTCTTGGGATGGTGCCTCTTCCGCAGTTTTTCCGGCCTTGCGGTCACGATAGAACGAGTACCACATAAAGAGGGCAAAGCAAAGAAGAAGGACAATACCGTCCGGACGGCTGATCACCGGTGCTCCACCAGTGAAAAAGTTGAATACCAATAAGGTAAGAAGAAATGATACACCGATACATACCGGCAGTTCGAATTTCATATTGGTCTTGCTGACAGCAATCGGGAAAAACAGGGCTGTAAGACCCAGAATGCCCAGTACATTGAAGATATTGGACCCTACGACATTTCCTATCGCGACATCAGGATTGCCGTTCAATGCTCCGATAAAGCTGACCACCAGCTCCGGCATAGATGTTCCCACTCCGACTATAGCCGCCCCTATGACAAAGTCGGAAACCTTGAATCTTCTGGCAATGGACACTGCTCCGGCAACAAGCTGATCCGCACCGAAGACAATGCCCGCCAATGATATTATAAGAATTACGTATTCCATTGTTATTTAATAAGTTTCTCAACTTTTGAAAGCGGATGTCCACACACCTTTGAGCAAGGCTCATACTTGTAAGGGACATACTCGAAAATCTGTAGATATGCCTTTCCTGAAGACTTGCTGTAATATACATCCAGGCGGAGAGCATTACCCTTGTCCTCCTCTGAAAGGTCGATAGTCTCAGGCTTTGAGACGATTGCTGCCGAGATAGGGGCATTCATTGCCTGCTGGAAATAATGCTCTACTTTCTGAAACTTTTCTCCGGTCTCAATATCCTTGTAGCCAGACTTGAGAACAAATGCGAGGATGAGTCCTGCGAAAATCAGGAAGAAACCTGTGATATTGACAGCGGCACCTGTAGGAAGCAGGATAAGGACGCTGCCGGCGATTACGAGTGAAACAAAAATTATGATGTCTTTTGCAGAGCGTACTCTGATGAATGTCTTTTCCATATTGTTTTTATCATTTAGTTGTTTGTAATTATCCTTTTACTAATAACTTGAGTCTTTGCAATATTGCAAAATCTCATTCTGCCCTCCTCATTGTCATTCTGCCCTCCTCATTGTCATTCTGCTTCCCATTATTGTTTTGAGGAGCCTACCCCGTTGTCATTCTGCTTCCCATTATTGTTCTGAGGAGTCTACCCCGTTGTCATTCTGCTTCCCATTATTGTTCTGAGGAGCCTACCACATTGTCATTCTGCTTCCCATTATTGTTCTGAGGAGCCTACACCGTTGTCATTCTGCTTCCCATTATTGTTCTGAGTAGCCTAGCCCTTTGTCATTCTGAGGAGCCTGTAAGGCGACGTGAGAATCTCCATAGCAGAAACAGCGGCATAACCGTCATCGGAAATGTCGCAATCAATAAAACAAACTGAAATCTAAATGATAAGCCTTCTCAGACAGAGCAGCATATTGCCCGGCTCCGAAAGAGAAGAATGAACTATGACAGACTGTAATAGAATAAAATATCTTTGTCCCGAATTGATGACTTTGCCAGATTTGGCGAACTCGAGATTATTCCTTTGGAAAGTGCTGGTCCTTCTTGCTGCATTCTGAATGCCTGGTGCATTGACAATGGAGGTCTGACGGGGAAGATTGCACTGATGTTCCGGAGCTGAAACACTTGTCTGAGTTATGGAACCAGTATAAGCAATATCCTCCAGATCTTCGACCACAGGAGCATACACAGCATTATCTGCACTGCCCCAAAGAACAGCAGTCACAACAAAAAGAAGCAGATATTCCAGCAATCGTTTCATTTCAGAGGACAAATATAAACAAAATCAATGCAAATATACCGTCCGATGCACCACTTAACAATTTATTAACGGATAATATACCGGCGGACTGACGGAACCACCGGCCGGCAATACAATAAAATCATCAAAGAGATGATATTTAAAATGTAATTCCGGCACTGTATTCAATACAATAAGAACGATCCAGATAATGTGCCCTCATTCCAAGTCCGACGAAAGCCTGTCCTACCTTGAACTCAGGAAGATGATAACGTATTCCGATACGCTGGAAGCATCTTCCCATATCCTCGACAAGGCCGGTTTTCTTGAATGTGTATACACCCCAGGTGAAATTTACGGAGAAATCCGAATAATGAAGATACTGAGCCAGATGCACAGAGGTGTAGAATGATGAATAACCGTCCGGATCCTCAGTCCCTCTGAGCAGAAGGTCCATTTCCCTGTATGCATTGTCTGCATAATTTCCTTCTATACCCAGACCGGTTGAGAGCAGCCTGTGATATCTCCAGGACATCTCTGCCCCAAGAATTGCTCTAAGACGGAATTTTACAGGATAGGCCTCGGGGCCTTTTGCATTAAGTTCCCAGTCACAGCTATGTCCTCCGAAGGCTGTATAGATATTCCATCTCAACCCTTTTGGGAAATCAGGTTTTTCGACTTTGATTTTTCTATCTGTTTCCTGAGGTGCCAGATAATACTTAAGTTTTGCCCCGACAGCAGACTGGTTGGTTCCCAGATTCGGTGTATGCGTCATACCATTGGAATGATGGATCAGATAGCCTGTCAAGGCGAATTCCCAATGAGGATGAAAACGCAGGGCTGCTTCGACTCCAGCCGCCATATTGGCAACAATATTCGATCCGATGAACTTGTTAGGAATATTTCTCCTTGGGCTGTATTTATCTGTAGTATAAGATATTCCAAGTTCCAGAACCGGTCCTAAAGAAAAGATACCGGCACGGAAGAAATCAAATTCCGCAGCAAGATAGAGATTGTAGAAGTCACCCAGATTTGTTCCGGGCTTCATATTCATAGACCCGACATTGTCATATGAAAATCCCAGAGCCAGACTCGGATAATTGTAAGCATTTGACCACCAGCTGCTGTCTGCCTGATGTGTGTCCAATCCTACCTGCACGCCTGTCAGAACCGACCCATAACTGTTCAGCATATCATTGTAGATACCGTGAGTGTCCAGCATAAGCTGATAACGCGAATGTACGGATACATTCATATGTTCCTTAACGAAACCTGTCTTCCTTTCTTCGGAAAAACCAGGCAATGCAAACAGCAATGCTGAAATTATAAGGAATAGTTTTTTCATCAGGTTCAGGTCGAGGTTTATTCCTCACAAATCTAATTTATTTATGCGAATAAACCAAGCCCCGCACCTTTACATTTCCCCTTGACAGAAGTCCGGAAGCCCTGGATTCTTGGGTGGATTTTTGGGTGGATAGAAATCAGAAAAGAGGTTGTAAATTGCTGACAACCAGCGCATTACAACCTCTTTCTGCGGTGAGAGGGGGATTCGAAAACGAAATCCAATGTGCCACAGAAAGCATTGAATAGCGTTATTGTATGGGCGATTTTTCCAAGTGGAGGTATTTATACTTACTAAAATTTGGGATATTTTTGGGATATTCTTACCTTTGCGGAGACGAATGTTCAACCATAGTATTCGAAACCAAAAGGAGGCTTTAATATGAATATCCGACACAAGTGTTCATTCAAACTTTTCACATACGGAAAGAACAAAGATAAGCATCAGATCCGACTTAGAGTAACATTCAACTCACAAAGAATCGACCTCTCAACCGGATGCCAGATTTATGACCGCAAGTACTGGGACGACAAGTATGAATCTGTCCTTGACGGATACGAGGGCCACAAAGGCGAGAACGCCATTTCCATAAACACGGAACTTCGCAACATCAAGACCCAGATGGAAACCGCCTTCAAGTATTTTGAGGCGAACGACATAATCCCGACCCCGTCGCAACTTGTAGAAAAGTACGAGGAAAGGCTGAATGGCACCGTGCCAAGAAAACCGGAACCTGAGCCAAAGAAGAAAGAGACCAAGCCAAAGGAGCCCGATCTCTTCAATGTCTTCGACGAGTTCGTTTTTGAGTGTGGAGAAAAGAATGCCTGGACCAAAGCCACATTCCAGAAAATGGCAGCGCTCAGAAGAGACCTTTCTACATTCAAGAAGAAACTCAAGTTCTCCGACCTCACGGAAAAGACCTTGACTGAATTTGTCGTATATCTCCGAGACGAGAAGAAACTGAACACTCCAAGGAAACCCAAAGGAGATAGAAAGGATTATGACGCTGATGATCTTGTAGGCATCAAGAACTCTACCATAGACAAGAAGCTCGGATACCTCAAATGGTTCCTCAAATGGGCGACGGATAAGGGATACAACAGCAATGTTGCCTATAAGACATTCAAACCTACCCTGAAGGCCACACAGAAGAAGGTGATCTATCTTAGCAAGGACGAACTGAAGGCTATCCTGAATCTCGAACTAAAAGGTGACACTCTATATCTTGAGCCGGTCAGAGACATATTTATGTTCTGTTGCTTCTCCAGCCTGCGTTATTCGGATGCATCAAGCCTGAAATGGAACGATGTCAAGGACGACCACATAGAGGTGACGACAGTGAAGACAGCAGACAGCCTGTCGATAGAAATCAACGATATGATGGGCAGGATTCTTGAAAAATATAGGGCCGTTCCCGACAAGAAAAACAATCTGGTGTTCCCTTATTACACCAACCAGGCAATGAACAGAGACCTGAAGAAACTCTGCAAATTGGCCGGAATCAATGAAGAAATACGAATTACCTCATACAAGGGCAATGAGAGAATTGATGAGGTAAAAGAGAAATGGGAACTTGTCGGCACCCACACCGGAAGAAAGACATTCATCGTCAATGCCCTCTCTCGTGGAATAGCCCCGAGCATTGTTATGAAATGGACCGGCCACAACGATTACAAGTCAATGAAGCCATATATCGACATAGTTGACTCCATAAAAGCCAGCGAAATGTCGAAGATGAACTTTATGGATTAAATTCAAAAAAGTTTGCAGATAGCAAAAAAGTCCCTATATTTGCGCCATGATAGAAGGATAGCCGAAAGGCTGAAATAGAAATCAAGTTAAGGCGTTCAGATCCCTACTGAATGCCTTTTCTTTTTAAAGGGGCTGAAATAGCGATAAGCCGAGGGACGTACTTCCATAGGAGCCACAGCTTGTTTTACATTTTCTATTTAAAGGCAATAACGCCATAATCTTTCTATCATGAAAACAAAGCTTTCGCTCTTGGTGAAGCTTCGTATCGAAGTAGACACCACAAAGAAGGCCAAATCTAAGATATGGAAATATCTTATCTTTGGCCGCATTGTGAAGGTTCTGTTTCATCTTATAGACGCAATAGGGAAGCTCTATAAGATGATAGGACTTAACCGTTAGCGGTTGTCTTCTTCCCCTCGGTGTTTTATAGCAGAGGCAATGCCAGACAGCATTGCCTCTGTCTTATTTTACGCAAAGATTTCTGATTGATAGTCAAAGAAATCAAACCTCCCCTACCACATTATCAGGATACATATCCTTCAGTGTAATCAGTTCCCTTCTATATCGTTCAAGCATAACCTCTATATCAACGACTTTACCTTCCCAGACATCACGCTCTGCCTGGATCAGTTCCTTGGCAGCCTTCTCGTGAGCATCGGCAAAGAACTTTCTTATCTTCATCAGGGCCTCCTTGTTTCCGTTCACGAAAGGAATATCCCAGGCAAATTCCTTGACTAGCCTGTCGTATAATTCATTATACCTTTCAGCATCATCTTCCAAAGCGGCCTGATAAGCAGCAATGGCTGTCTGATTATTCAGAATCTCAAGTATTCTGACGGCCGTCCTGACCTTTCTTCCTTCATTCATAACCGAAGTGTCCATATATAGTTCCGGAAGCTGCCCCGGTCTCGTTATAGCCACACCACGACCAGGGGCATAAAGATTACCCTTTCCAAACAGCAGAAACTCCAGACTGTAGCCGAATGCTTCAGAGTATTTCTGAGCCGTCTTCACACTGAACTTCTTCTTTCCGGAGATCTGATTTGAAACGGTCTGTTTCGTTGTCCCCAGTTTCTCGGCAGCTGTCTCGTGGGTCAACCCCCTCATCTTAAAATCAGCCGCAATTGCCTGACATATCTCGGCAGCGGTACACACATCACTCATATTACGTTTCATCATTAGTTGTTACACATCGCTAACGAATGTTGTCAATTGTTAGCAATTGTTGTCAGTTGTTGTCAAATACCGTGCAAAAATAGTAAATTTCTTTTATCAATTTATATCATTTGTTGTCAAATATTGTAAATTATAGCAAATTATCGTAAAAGCACGCAAACCTAAATATAGCCTTTTATATTATTTATTATCTTTTTTAGTTAGTTTCTATTTCTTTTTGGCAAACTTCTTGCAGGCGTACGGTCAGGTGGAGTCAGGTAGTGATATCTGACACACCGGAACAATAAAAACAGTTACATACATATGAAAGACTTTAATAACACACAGGATCTGCTTCAGAAGCCGATATGGCAGATGACGGGAGAAGAATTTCTGCAACTGAACCAGCTTTCGAGAAGTTCAGCAGACAATTCAAGGGAAGAAGGACAGCCGACAGCGTATGCACACGGCATAGGAGAACTGGCACAGATGATAGGTTGCTGCCAAAGCACGATATATACCCTGAAGAAACTCGGGGTGCTGGACGAGGCCATCGTGTCACAGATCGGCAAGAGGATCGTATTCGATGTCAACAAGGCAAGAATCCTTGCAGACGAATACCAGAAATCCCAGAGAGAGGCAAGGAGGGAATCCAAATAAGTACGAAGATGCCAGGTTTCCTCATAGAAGACTGGATGATGAATGAAAGGTTGGGACTGAAAGGTAACGACCTTCTTATCTATGCCCTGATTTATTCTTTCACCAGGAAAGGAGGAACGATGTTCGAAAGCGAGGCATCATTATCAGTCAAATTCGGCCTGTCAAGAAAGCAGGTCGGCAAAATTCTCAGGAAACTTACGGATGACGGATTTGTAATCCGCTCTGATTCAAAACATTCCGGGCTCCAATCGTACGACTATATGACAAATATAGACAAGGTGTTACCTTTTGTTACACCAAGATGCGAACAAAGTTCCCATCTTAAAGGGAAGGTGGGAACAAAGGTTACACCAAGGTGCGAAGAAAGTTCTCACCCGGATGGGAACAAAGTTCACAGCGAGATGGGAAGAAAGGTTACAGCAGGGTGCGAACAAAGTTCCCACAATAATATCATTGATAATAATAAGGATAATACCAATGATATTGTTGTATTTCCACCATCACAACAGGATTTAGAAAACGAGTTGCTTCCTGTCTTCTTTTTCAGGAACGACTGCAATCCCCGACCGGAGTTCGAAAGGTTCTGCGAGTATTACAGGCAGAACGGATGGAAACTGTCCGGAGGTGACATTCTTGATACCGTTGAAAAGAGAAAGAGGGCAGCCGGGAACTGGCGAGTGCAGAATCCGATCAGCCCTTCTCCGTACCCCAAAGCATTTATGAAGGCCTGGAAGGAAATATACAGCAAGGCACCAGACCATCTGAAGGACGACATCATCCGCATAAGGTACATCTGCAAGACGCAGTTCAGCATCACAATATCGTGTAGCCAACAGCTGAAGGAATGGATGGACATCTCTGAAGAACACGAGAAAATCCGCCTCATATTCCAGATCCACGCAGGGGAAAAATACCGCTTCGAGTACCAGTCAAGCCAGTAGCAAAGTGTATTACCAATCGAACGAAGTGAGTTAAAGCGAGTTTGTGTTTTGGGTAAACCAAAACTGCCCTCCGGGCAAATTTGCTCTCAAGTTCGCAAATTTTTAGAGATGAAAGAAAAAAGAGATCGCAAGGGCGGAAGGACACCTCTGCCCGATGAAGAGAAGAGGAAGAACCTCGTAGCGACCAAGCTGACGGACATAGAGCTTGAGGTGGCAAGGGCGAAGGCCGAGGCATTTAAGATGACCGTCTATGAGTTGCTAAAGGAGGCTCTCAACCGGTGTGTGATCAGCGTGAAGCAGTATGATGAATTCGTAAAGATCGTGGACCGTTTTTCCCTCTCTCATCTGATGCGTCTATGCATAATAAGATCGGTGGTGTATCCTCGGCTGACGGCAGAAGAACTCGCCGTTTACAAGGACTTGAATATGAACCTACGAAACTACGGCAGAAATCTCCGAGGTGTGGCGATCGAGGCTACGAAGCAGTGCGGAGGAAGTACCGATTATGTCGCAGCCGTAGAGAAGGAACTGGAATGGCTCAGGGCAGCGAAAAGAAAAGTCCAAGAACAATTGATGCTATGATGGTGAAGATAACGACAGGAGCAAGTTTCGCAGGAGCGATAATGTACGATCACGGTATGCTCGGAAAACAGCAGGAGTATGAGGTCATCGGATATGAGGGTGTGGATATGGGTTACGACAAAGAGGAAAGGCTTGTCCCGAATGTGCAGGACATAGCACGGAGTTTCGAGATGCAGGCAAGTCTTAACCCCAAGGTCTCTAACCCGGTCAAGCACTTCGCAGTCAGTTGGCCCCCAGAAGATGCAGACAAACTGACAAATGAAGTGATGATGGAGGCGGTAAAGGCTCATCTGAAGGGAATGGGATACGAAAATACGCAGTATCTTGTCACCCGTCATTATGGAACGGACAACCCTCATTGTCACGTAGTGGTAAATGTCGTTGACAATGACGGGCACAGAATCAGCGACTCTATGGAGAGAAAGAGGAATGCAGCGGTCTGTAAGGAGATAACAAAGGATATGGGGTTTTCCTGGGGAACGCACAAGTCTGCAAATCAAAGTCAGATACCTCACGACAGCCGGCAGAGGACATACGAATCCGCACGCTACGAGATAGCCCGGGACATAGCCAGTGCGATACCACAGGTAAAGAGCATCAAAGAACTCCTGGCCGTGCTGATGGCAAGATACGGCGTGACCACCGACCTGAAGCTCGACAGCAAGGGAAATCCCTGTGGAATATCATTCTCCAAACAGGTGAAGGACGAGAACGGAAAGACAGTGACCTGCCGCTTCAGCGGAAGCAAGATAGACAGGAAGTTCACCTGCCGTAATCTGGAGAAGATCATCAACGTGTGGCACAAGTTCCCGTCTCTCAGGGCAGAGGCCAAGAACATCCTTAACCTGCACGCAGAGATAAAGGACACGCACAGGATACCACCGGAAGTCCAATCACAGTGCAAGGAACTCGGACGGCAGATGTGGAGGCTCGGCAGAGAGGAGCAGAAGCTCCAGAAGAGTCTGCCGAAAAGCATTGCCAAGGGAGCACTGGAGGTAATGATGGCAATCAACTTTATGGATCCCATAGGCGCATTGGTGGCAATCCTCAGCGTTACGCTGGTGCTTGCCTTCAAGAACAACAAACTGGAGAGGATAAGAGACCAAAGGGCAGACCTGGCACAGGACATCAAGGACATCCGACAGACATTCAGACCGGACAAGGCTCTGGATTCACCACAACAAAAGACACAAGGATTAAAACTACATTGATATGGCACCAAGAAACATAATCACAGAAACAACAGCCGAGGCATATGTGGCTCAGGTACTCGGCCCGAAGCTCGAAACGATTGAGGAGAATATCGAGCAGACCAAGCTGGATCAGAAGACTGCCCTCTCTACTATGATCACATTCACGGAATCGATGACCCGGTCATTCGAGGATATGAAGAATACCAAGGCCACAGAAGTCCCCGTTTCCCTCTGCAAGACCGAAGCGGTCAAGACCATTGTAAGGGAACAGGTGACGGAGGCTCTGAAAGAACTTGACCTGAAAGGGGAAATCTCTCCTGAAAGCAGTCAGCAAATGAACGAACAGATTGAAAAGATGAAGGAAATAGCCAAACGGCCTCCACTGCTTTCCCTTCACCTGAACCTGACTGCAAAAGTCTTCGCAATCATTATGGCACTGTTTCTTGTTCTTGGCATTGTGGGATATGTGTGGTTCATCAACACACCGATGTATCTGGGTGACGAACTCTATAAGTCATACGCAAGACTCAACTACCCTAACCCGGGAGCAGGATACTCCACAGCATACCGTCTCATTGAAGCCGGAGAAAAGAAGCAACTGAAAGATGAGATCAGAAGATGCCAACATATGGAACGCAGCTACATCGCCCACCGCGACACCCTTTGTCAGCTCCTAAATGACCAATCGATCTTCATAAACCGCATCCAATACGAAAACTCGGAACGCCTGATAGACTACACCGACAGTACCGATATTATCAAGGCTGCACACTTCCGCAAGGACGGATCAATACGCATAACCGACTCTCCGGAAGTCGTCACGCTTCAGGATGCGAGGATGGAGAAGAAAGTAAGGTGGAAGAAGATAAGGGACTGATATTTAAAATGAGTGCCGACTGTGACTCACGACAGACCGCACTCATTATTATTATAAATACCAGCAATTAGTAATATCTGATGTTTCTATAGATGGTATAATGTCCTGTTGGGACTTCAACATCTATTTTACGAGGATTGCCATATTCATCTAAATCCGAGAATGTATTCCTGCCAGAAATTTCAGCCCCTCCATCATAAGACAGAAATATAATTGGGAAATCATTTGCGTCATACATTATATTTGCTAGATTTGTCTCCCCTTCAATATTAATCTGCGAGTCGTCTTCGTAAAATCGTATATCCGTAAACACCCCTCTAGAATCCCAGGCATATTCAATTCGTCTCTTTATTCCATCCTTAGGATCTCTTTCATAATCAATCGCTTCATTTTGCACTTGCCAGATATCCGGAAAAAGAAAATAGGCATAGGCACAAGACATTGTAGCAAATGATATACTGCGCAAATCATTATAAGAATCTAGTTCTTCACCATTAAATGCATAATAAATAAGATTTCGCGATTTATCAAATCCATAGCTTTCCCATACAACACTATATGAAGATACAATATTATCCTCTACAAACGAAACAGGTCCTTTAAGCAGTAATTGAGAATACATCGGGATTGATGGTTGATCACTATAATCTGCTGAAGCCGTCGGAGAATCAGGGTTGCAGGAAATAATCAGCATACAAAATGCCAAATAACCGTATAGTCTATTCATCTTACAAAAGTGTTACCTCTCTTATCAAGACAAAGCTTAAGAATTCGTGACTTTCTGCCATAATATTGAATGACTCGTCTTCAATATTTACGTATTCCATATTTCCGCGCAATACTGTCAAATGACAAACAGCAGTATCTGGTATTCCTTCAAATAAATTATTTGACAAAACTGTTTCACCGTCATCATCAACCACGCAAGTTCTTCTTATATGAGTGTCTGGAATATCATTCCCAATCACCATTTCACCAATCCATTCCAAGATAAGAATAACTCCATTTTCATTATTTTGATCTGCATTCCAGCAGAGTTTAAATCCATCATAATAACACAATGGCAACAATTCCTCTTCTGTCGTTATATTTGGCTGGGTAATGTGAATCAGCTCCGGGACATACATCTCCACCTCACATTCATCCACTTCAGATCTTGTGATAGTTCTTGGAGCTATAGAAAAGGTTAAAACATCGCCAAACAGAGATTGTGCATTTGATGGTGCTCTTGTTATAGCAGAACGAGAAAAATCTATGTTATTTACCTTTACATCATAAGAATAAGACTCCACAGACTTAGTCTTATGCTCATACTTAGGACCACAATATCCAGTTATTCTATGCGAGTTCAAAGCACTTGGTTTGGAGGCAGAAATACCTATGATATTATCGGAATCCTTAAAGTAATTAAGATATGAGCCATAATCTCCCGCAGCATAAGAATCTTCATTTTGAGGTGAATACATTGGATTTTTCACCAATGTGACATTTTCAGACAATCTGAATGCCGTTTTTTCTGAAATATTATCACACGACAAACAAAAAACAGGTAGTAATAAAACTACACATATAACTTTAATAAATGTTTTCATATCTGTCTCATTTTAGATTTACACTTATATCATTTGTAATGCTACCGGCTCTGCCCATATCACCTGCTGATCAAATTTGCCATTTATATAAATAGGACCTTCCAAAGTCGGAGATGTCACTATCGGGGTTGTAACTATCTCTACATCACAATCAATAACAGGGCTATCAAGCAATGTTGGTTCGTAATATGAAACCAGAACATACTCGTCAGCTATCTTCCTGGCTATAAAAATTCTATCCGAACCTATACATTTGCTATAACCACCAACTTCAATCTGCGCATTTCCTGATAATGCTTTATCTTCCACAAAATCCCACCAACTCTGGTTCAAATCGAATGACTTACTCCAGTATAGTCTTAGGGCGTTTGATGGAGTTGTGATGGATTCAACTTTCACAATCATACTATTAATTTGAGCTCCAAAATTAGGCAAATTCTGTACATAATTAGAGCCGACATCATCCTTAGTGCATGGATGAGTTGTACTATTTCCATCGGAGGTTTTAAATGTAATTTCCACTTTAGGTTTATTTCTGTCCGAATAGTTATCGCTATTTTCAAGAATATTATAGAGATTATTTATAACACCTTTTAATTCCGTAGGATTCGTACCGTGAGCTTGATACAAATCACCAGCATCTGCATACATATTTGTCCAAGTATTATGCCTGCTACTGAAGTCATATCTCAAATTCACACTTTCAAATTCATAAGTGGTTGTAGTTGTTGACCCTCCTGAATTTCCGCTATTACCTCCGTTATTACTATCTTCACATTTATTAGCCGTACAAAGTAGAGTTACAACAACTACAGCAACTGGGGTTAAATATTTTCTTACCATAGAAAATGTTGTTTATAATGTTAGTATTCGTACAATATATTTACAAATGCTTTCTGTAGTCCACCTAAGAAAGCCACATTCTGTCTGGTGGTGTAAGTTCCATAGTATTTTTTTAGTAATTATTATTTATAGAACAAAGATTCCACAATAAACCTCAGAAGACTCCGTTAATATATAAATATCGAAGGTGCCATCAGACAAAATTTCATTTATATCAATCAATACGAGCTCATCTGATGGATTGACTAAACATTCAAGAGTATTATTTGTGCTATTTGATATAGTAACTATGGCCGCTTCGTTCATTTCATAAAAATCAATAACCACATAACCTGATTGATAGTAAGCAGAAATAGGAACACGAATATTACTTCTATGCAAAGTCGATGTTCCTTTAATGATAGTAATAGGAACAGTATACGTATTAGTCTGCTCATCATTATCCCTAGAATTCATAGACAATGCAGGATGGCCAAATACCATACAGGCAATTAGCAAGCTGATAATTGATTTTATTCTCATAGCAGTTCGTGTTTGTTGAATGCAAAATTATAGACTATATACGCACAATCCATAAAAATTTCCAAATATTCAACAAACAAATCCACTACATAAAACTCCGTATATCAATAAGTTAAGCCTCTTGTTAGATTTCAAAATCTAACAGGGAACTTAACTTATTTACAAAGCACTGATAATCAACTACTTACCCCCCCCCGAAGCTAACGATAAATGCATAAAGAATCACATATTACTAATAATCAATAGATTACGTTAATTTAGATAGAATATTCCGCGAAATCTCAGGAGGCAACTTAGATATTTTGTTTTTAAGACGAACCTTTTTCATATAAATGTTTGCAGTGGAATCACCGGTAAAGACGCTTATTGCTTTGGCTGAAAAACCAGCAAATAAGAAACATAGAAGCCTATAATCCATCTCGTGCAGTTCATTCATTTCCGAGCGGACGGTAACCATTACATTATCTTTATACTTGTTTACAATTCTTTCCAATTGAATTAGACTCTTTTTATTAGTAGCAAAATTCTCGATTTCCGCCTTTACCTGCTGATAAATTGCTTCTTTATCCCTATGGCTTCCGTGGGTTTCATAGTATGTATTACCTAACTTGTCTAGCAACTCATATTGTTTAGAAAACAATATGGCAATTTGTTCTGACATTTCTTTGAGTAATAAATCTTGTTGGTCCTTTTCTGAAGATGCGACAAACAATTTACTTTGAGTTATCGCCAGAGTACTCTTCAATTCATCAGAAAGTTCCATATAAGTGCTGATCTCAGCTTCTTTCCTTTTAATACGGCTACGGAACAATAACACCAAAAACAATATTACAGCAAAAGCCATAATGACCACTACATACAATCTATATCTATTATTCTTTAACAACAACTCATTATATGCAGACCTAGCTTTAAAATAGTCTCTCTGCACAGACTGTAACGGCTTTTGAAGAGCATTCCTAACAAGTGAATCTTGAAGTTCAAAAAGGGACTCATAACTACTCAATGCGTCCTCATAATCACCTTGTTCCTTATTTATAATATAGCTCATATGATATAGCATACAAGTATCTGTAGGGTTCTTAGGTAATCCCCAAGAATACTCAACTAATTTATATGCTCCTAAATAGTCTGCGTTCAATGCAGCGTCATATGCTTTTGTCATATTGATTATTAGCGTCTCATCCAGCTGTTTGAGATACTCATTATTCAATATTTCGTTTATCGAAGAAATATCATTAGTCGCTTTATAGACTAGGCATAGAAGTTCTATTGCATCTTGATATAAAATCCAATCTTCGTTATCTGCAGCCCAGGATAAAACCTTTAAAAAAGATTTTTCTGCCTGAGAATATTGCTTCAGTTTATAGCAGACATTACCTATATCCAAATTCGTATAATACTTATGAGCTTCTTTACCTGCATTATCATAATATGTATATGCAGTCTGGAATGCATTTAGGGCCTTTTCAAAATCCAAACAACTGTGGTTCAACGAGCCTAATTGAGCATATAATAGTCCCTTTGCATAATCATCATCAATATGATCCAATAGTTGCTCAGCCTCAGTATAGGAATACATCGCGTCTGAATATCTTGAATCGTTTTGTTGTATTCTTCCAAGGTAGTAATACGATCTGAATAACTTATTGAAATCATTTCTCTTCTTATAATAATCCACAACACACAACATAAGCGAATCATTGGTTTCATCAATGAAACACTTATCCTTCGCTTGCGCCAACAGTAAGTAATAGTGATTTTTAACAGCTTTCCCCTTCACTGAAGATATATCAATAGATTGCAAGAAAGCTAACGCACTATCGGGACGTTCATTAATATATGACTCAACATCTTTTAGTTCTGTCTTGTAATTGGAACAAGATGTACATAAAAGCAATATCGCCACGACATATTTATAGACAACAAGATGTTTCATAGTAATTAGGTAATTATGGTTTTTAACAGCGTAAAGATACTTATTGAAAGTTTCATCTCCAAAAATATCCGTCTTTCAAATATTCTTGCTTTATTCCTAATAATCAGTAAGTTATAAAACTTCTTTTTACAAAAATCTTTCAACGAACTAACAAAGTATAATTTGATATCTTAAGAATCAATTTTACTCAATCTATCTCGGAGATCCTCAATTTCCAAAATCTTCTGACACAACTGATTCACGACCTCCTTATACTGTTGCCTGAGACGCTTATTTTCAGCCTCAGTCTTAACGGATCTTTTGTAAATAATAGCTATTACTTCCTCCCTTCTTACCTCCTGTGCAATCCTCTTGTTTTCCTCTCTAGAGAGGATCATCTTCTGCTCTTTCTTGGACAGTTCCCTCTGGAGTTCAGTAATCTTGGACTCTAATTCCTCAATATAGGTTCCTGATCATCTAAAACAGTTGCAGTATTAACATACAAATATAACTTTTCGGAATAGATAATGAAAGCCTGGTCAAGACTTCAGCCGGACAAGCCGTCTGAAGACTTGACCTGATGGGACAGCGGAATCAGAAGATTGTCTTTATGCCTGCGTTTCTCTCCGGCACAGAGCCAATCCTCTTCCCTTTCAAAAACAATTAAAGCCACTTGCAGTTTCCTGCAAATGACTTACCTTTTGGATACCAAATTTGTCACACTTTTTGTCACACTAAAAGCAAAAACGGCACTACAGATGTCTGTAATGCCGTTTTCTGCGGTGAGAGGGGGATTCGAACCCCCGGTACAGTTACCCGTACGTCAGTTTAGCAAACTGGTGGTTTCAGCCACTCACCCATCTCACCAAAACTGTCTGTCTCACTTGACAGGACTGCAAATATAGAATAATTTTAATGATTCACCAAATAAAACTTAAAAATCATTTAAAGCTATCAAAAAAGGAGCGTGTTATATAAACCACTATTTCACAGAAGATTATAATGTTAATGGTCGGTAAATTTACCGACCATTAATCATTTATTTTACTAAGTATCAAGAATTTATAAGATACGTACAATCCTGAACCACTTAGCTGCAAAATAAAGAACCTTTCAATATTAATTTAGATTAAAAAAAGAAAAACGGGCAATATTTGATAATAAAATTTATTTTATGTACCTGCATTCATCCCTAAATAAAGGATATTCATAACATTTTTCTTTTTCTTAAATATTATTTCGGACGAGAAAACTAGTTTCGTTGAAAAAAAATATGAAGAGAAAATTTTATGCGGACGAAGTAATGCACATCTACCAAAGAACTGTTTCAGGATTCAACATTTTCTATTCTGCGGAAGATTTTCTAGTTTTCTATACTCTCGTTTCCGTCTATGCTCGTAGATATGATATAGTTCTTCTGGGACTATGCCAGATGATCGATCACATACATTTGCTTGGAACATCCCGTAATCTGGAATCTATGAGCAGATTCATATCCGCTTATACATCACAATATGTAAAAGAATTCAACAGAAGGACAGGAAGAACAGGAAAATTATTTGAGAAGGAATATGGCAGCGCAATAAAGAAAGAAATTAAAATAATAAGATCTGCCATCGCATATCTCTTCAACAACCCTGTAGAGAAGATGCTATGTGCAAAGGCGGAAGAGTATCGCTGGAACTACCTTAAATATTATGGAGAATTCAATATGAAACCATTAAGAAATTGCAGCTATAGACTCCGGAAATCCATCAAGATCGTACAGGAAAGATTCAGTAAAGGAGAGTATCTGAAATATAGTCTGATAGATATTATATTCAAGGATTTGGAAAAAGAGGAGAGAGAATATCTTACTGATTGGATAATCAAACTATATTTCACGTTTGACGTAAAGAAAGCAGTCAGCTATTACCGGTCATATAAAGATATGCTGATAGCTATAAATTCCAACACTGGCAGCGAACACGATATAATGGAACATAGTTACTGCAAAACTGATACTCCATACCGTGAAATGATGGTTATCTTGAAAAGAGAAGGAATAACAGACATAAGATCTGTAATCACGTGGAGTGATGAGGACAAAAAACATATCGCATCACTACTGAAATCCAGGACATCCGCAACTCATCGGCAGATCCGTAAATTTCTGCATCTGAAACAATGATGAAGTCTGACTGGTCAGGGACACAAAGTGCACAACGTAACACTTTGTCTATCTGCCACTTAAATCATTCAGGGTCGGTAAATTTACCGACCCTGAAACACATAACATTCTATAAATCAAGAAATTATAAAATACGACATCTTAAGAAAATCATTCAAAACAAGAACTTAAGATGGAAACACCTTATTGTTTTGCAATATTTTCACGCATCTCTGTATCGGCCTGGATATTTTTCATCTTATAATAGTCCATAATGCCGAGATTTCCTGTACGGAATGCCTCTGCCATTGCAAGCGGAACTTCTGCTTCTGCTTCGATCACACGAGCACGGGCTTCCTGAGCCTTGGCCTTCATTTCCTGCTCAAGAGCTACCGCCATTGCACGACGTTCCTCTGCGCGGGCCTGTGCGATGTTCTTATCAGCCTCTGCCTGGTCCATCTGAAGGACTGCACCGATATTCTTTCCGATGTCGATGTCTGCGATGTCGATAGAAAGGATTTCGAAGGCTGTTCCTGCATCAAGGCCTTTGTTCAGAACCACCTTGGAAATCGAATCAGGATTCTCAAGAACGAGCTTGTGACTCTCTGCAGAACCGATCGATGATACGATACCCTCGCCTACTCGTGCAAGGACAGTCTCCTCACCGGCACCACCGACGAGCTGCTTGATATTGGCACGTACAGTCACTCGAGCCTTTGCAATGAGCTGGATACCATCCTTTGCCACGGCTGTCACAGGAGGTGTATTGATCACCTTAGGATTAACGGACATCTGTACGGCTTCAAACACGTCACGACCTGCGAGGTCAATAGCTGCCGCCATCTTGAAATCGAGGGAAATATTGGCCTTATCAGCTGATATCAAGGCGTTTACCACCTTAGGAACATTGCCTTTTGCAAGGTAGTGGGCCTCGAGCTCATTGGCATAAAGAGTCAGACCGGCCTTTGTTCCGGTGACCATTGCCATAACGATGGTGTTAGGTGACACACCTCTCCAACGCATAAGAACGAGCTGAATGAGGGAAATACGGACTCCGGAAATCAATGCCTGGAACCAAAGGGTCACAGGGAAGAACCAGAGGAAGATCACAAGTCCGACAATACCGACCGCGATCCATATAACGATCATTGCATCCATAATTATTTAATTGATTTACAAGGGTTTTACATATATCTTATTATCCTCGATAAGGACTACCGTAACTTCTATATTCGGATCAAGCATCCCTTCCACAGCCTTGACCTCCACCACATAGTTTCCAAAGCGCGCCGAACCCATTGGAGCAAGTCTGGTAAGCGTCTTACCTCTATCTCCTACTGCAAGCACAGCAGCTTCCGAAGATACTGCCTTCGAATCAATATTGGTCTCAAGAGTCATTCTTTTCCAGGTCTTGGCACGGAGCACCCATATAATAAGGGCAATGAGAAGCAATACATTCACCGCAGTGACTATAGCTCCCACGGTATTGCCATATTGATGAAAAGCGCAGAAACAGGAACCACCCATAGAGATGAGTCCGAGAATTCCTGCCACTCCGACTCCCGGCACAAGCAATATTTCAGCGAACATAAGCACAAGGCCTACCAATATCAATGTTATGATAAATCCCATAATAAATTATTACTTAAGTATTTCACTTACAGTCACATCCGCAACACCCATCGCCTTGATGAAAGATGCCAAAGAATCAGCCTTACCCTTATCACCGAAAGGACCTATGATATATGCTGCCTTTCCATCCTCTGTTTCAGAGCGTGCGATATCTTTTCCGTCTGCCTGCTGACGAATTCCTTCCGACAATTCGGAATCCAGTTCACCGGAAGGCACTAATGTCACCTGATAGAACTTCTGCTCCTTAACAGCCTTTGATTCCGAAGATCTTGCTTTCGACACGGTAACTTCCTTTCCATCAATATAAGCCACAATGAAAGCAGTCCTGAAACCCACTTTCTTAACAGTGTTAAGCTTAGAAAGCACATCATTATATGAATTGAAAAGACCGACACGATAGACATATCTTCCTCCTGAATTCCTACGCTCAAAGACTGGACTCAGACCCTTGAGACTCTTTTCAGATGCCTTGTTGATGGCACTGAATATCTGGATCTGATATACGATTCCATCCGGAATGGTATTATCCTCTGCAAACTGTCCCTTATCAAGTATCTTGAAGGAGTAATCAAATTTCTTTTCAGGCTCCATCATCCTAAGCTCAAGAGGATCACCAAGATTCATCTTGGTAAAAGTATATGCAGTGGCATCACCCACAACTTCGTGATCGGCCTCTTCCATCATCTTGTCCGGATCTATCACGACACCACTGAAGAGAAACTCCATCTCTATCTTCTGAAGATGGGCGACAGCTCTGTCCAGAGAATCCTGAAGCTGCGGAATCCTGGACTCACGACGCAGGATAATATCTGTAAGTCTTGTTCTTTCAGCATAATCATTGCTCAATGCAAAGGAATTTCTTTCATTTTCAAGCAAGGAATTATAATTGGAAAGAGAATCTCTCAAAGCCCTGACCTCCGACATCTTATCCATATATTTCCTGGTATCGACATTCTCAGGAATGTCTGCTGAAATCTCTTTCTCCTCCGGCATCAAAGAATCGAATGACGGATCCAGAACAGACAGGTCACGAAGCTGCTGCGGCTCATCGAGGGCTCTTCTTACAGGCATATTGTCATATTCAAGAACATACACCCATACGCTGTCGGTGCTGCATTCTCTGTTGGACGCAAATAATGTATATCTGTCGTCATCCGTATTGATCAGAAGAAAATCATCTGCAGGTGATGAGTAAGGGAAACCCATATTCACAGGTACCGACCAGTCATTGTCCTGGTCAGACCACTCCGACATATAGATATCGTAGCCACCGACACCATAAAGACCTTCAGAGGCAAAATACAATGTGCGTCCGTCTGAAGACAGCATTGGGTAAATTTCATTTGCCGGTGAAACAAGGTGTTCGTTAAGCAATGCAGGGCGAGTCCATACAGTATCCTGATATTCAGTGACATATATATTACGGATATTATCCTCATCCTCTGCTGAGAAGTATATTTTCATAACTTCATCCGGAGCATAGACAGCCTTCGACAAACCGATGGCAGAACTGTCCAGCTGGTTAGGAGCCACTCTCCAGCTCCGGTCCTGGAGCGGATAATAAAGATAAAAATCGTCCAGACTGAACCTATGCTTTGCCACGACATACGGACTATATGCAAATCCGCTCATATTGCGTCCGTTCTCGGAAAGAAGCATCTTGTCCTTCAACAGAAGAACCTCAAGAGAATCATCTCTGGATTCAAGGATTTCCAATGCCTGTTCATATGCGTCAAGCGCTGCGTCAAAATCATATTGAGCGTGAAGCAATTCGCCTTGGACTATCAGGCTGTCGGGAAGATCAGTGCGCGCCTGAAGCCCGGCAGGAAAAAGAAAAAATCCCAGCAATAATATATATATGGTAAAAAATACCCTTTTCATCGTCATATTTACCCTATTTTCAGCCTACAAAAATAAGAAATATTTATATAAAGTTCATTTATTCGAAAAAAATCGTAAATTTGTGCCCTATTTTGCGGATGGTGTGGAAAGCAACTTCCATACTATCCCCAAATAATGCATACAAATATCATTAAAACAATAAAATTATGCAAAGTAAAGGTGCTATCAGATTTGTAGCGATTCTCCTTCTCCTTGCGTCACTTTGGCAGCTTTCATTCACTTTCGTGACAAACCGTCAGGAAAACAAGGCTGAGAAGTACGCTGAGGCTAAGGCTGAGGCTGCAATGAATTCTGCAGCATTCGGCAAGATCGCCGAGGCTGACAAGGCTTTCTATCTCGATTCTATCAAGAAGGTAGAGAACAGAAGGTACATCGATTCAATCTCATCCGAGAAGATTTACCTCGGATACACATTCAAGGACATTCAGGCAAAGTCCATCAACCTCGGTCTCGACCTCAAGGGTGGTATGAACGTGATGCTTCAGGTTCAGCTTGAGGACCTCGTAAGAGCTCTCGCAAGCGGAAACACTGCGCCTGAGTTCACAAATGCACTTGCTCTCGCTAAGGAGCGCAGCGTCGATTCAAGAAACGACTTCATCACTCTCTTCGCTGAGGCTTGGAAGGAAACTTCCAACGGAATGCCTCTTGCTCAGATCTTCGGAACATATGAGATGAGAGACAAGATCAGCCCTGAATCGACTGACGAGCAGGTTATCGAGGTGATCAGAGCTGAGTCAGAGAGCGCAATCTCTAACTCATTCAACGTCCTCAGAAACCGTATCGACCGTTTCGGTGTAACCCAGCCAAACATCCAGAAGCTCGGTAACAGCGGACGTATCCTCGTGGAGCTCCCAGGTGTTAAAGAGCCTGAGCGTGTAAGAAAACTCCTCCAGGGAACAGCATCACTCGAGTTCTGGGCTACATATCCGAACGAAGAGATCGAGGGATACCTCGCTGAGGCTAATGCACTCCTCGCTGAGATGCAGGCTGCTGAGGAAACTCCTGCAGTAGAGGCTGAAGAGACTGTTGCAGCTGAGGACGCACTTCTTGCTGAGGAACTCAAGCAGGCTGAGAACGACGCAGCTGCTGAGGCTGAAATGCTCAAGCAGAACCCTCTCTTCGCACTTCTCCAGCCATCAGGAGCAAGAGGATACGCTTGCATCGGTTATGCTCATTATGCAGATACAGCACAGATCAACAAGATCTTTGCTATGCCGCAGATCAAGCAGCTTTTCCCACCTGAATTCAAGCCAATGTGGACAGTGAAGGCTTCAGAAGGCGACGTTAACGGAAACATCTTCGAACTCGTTGCAATCAAGGCTACTTCACGTGACGGCAAGGCTCCACTCGACGGAGGCGTTGTAACTGACGCTCGCGTTCAGTATGGCAACACAGGTGCTTCTCCACAGGTTTCAATGTCAATGAACACTGAGGGTGCAAACATCTGGGCTCGTATGACTAAGGAGAACATCGGCCGTCAGATCGCTATCGTACTCGACGGAATGGTATATTCTTACCCTAACGTTCAGAACGAAATCACAGGCGGTAGCTCACAGATCACAGGTAACTTCACACTCGAGGAGGCAGAGGACCTTGCAAACGTCCTCAAGTCAGGTAAGCTCCCTGCACCTGCAACAATCATCCAGGAGCAGGTAGTAGGACCATCACTCGGAGCTGAGTCTATCAACGCAGGTCTCATCTCATTCGTGATCGCCTTCATCCTTGTACTCATCTATATGCTCTTCTTCTACCGTGGTGCTGGTCTTGTAGCTGACATTGCACTCCTCTGCAACGTAGTACTTCTTTTCGGTACACTCGTTTCATTCGGTGCTGTCCTCACACTCCCTGGTATCGCCGGACTCGTATTGACCCTCGGTATGGCTGTGGATGCCAACGTGATCATCTATGAGCGCATCAAGGAAGAGCTCCGCGCAGGCAAGGGTCTCAGCAAGGCTGTAGCTGACGGTTATTCAAACGCTTACTCAGCTATCATCGACGGTCAGATCACTACTCTCCTTACAGGTATCGTACTCTTCGTATTCGGTTCAGGTCCTGTACAGGGCTTCGCGACTACCCTCATCATCGGTATCATCACTTCAGTCCTCACATCTATCTTCATCACAAGAATCATCTTCGATGACAGAATCGTGAAGGGCAAGAACATCACATTCGACAACAAGTTTACAAGAAACTTCCTCCAGAATACACACGTAGACTTCATCGGAAAGAAGAAGATCGCTTACATCGTTTCTGGTGCACTTATCGTTATCTCACTCGTTTCTATCTTCACAAAGGGCTTCACATATGGTGTTGACTTCACAGGTGGACGTACATATGTAGTAAGATTCGACACTAACGTTACTGCTGAGGAAGTTCGCGCAGCTGCTCTCGAGGAGTTCGACGGTGCTGTAGAGGTTAAGCAGTTCGGTGGTGACAGCCAGATGAAGATCACTACTCAGTACCTCGTGGAGAACGAGTCTACAGAGGCTGATACTGAGGTAGAGAACAAGCTCTACAACTCACTCAAGGGCTTCTTCGCTACTGATCTTACATTCGAGGAGTTCACTTCTACTCTCGACAACCCTAACGGTATCATAAGCTCTGACAAGGTAGGTCCTACCATCGCAAACGACATCACAAGAGACGCATTCATCGCTGTAATCCTTGCTCTCATCGTGATCTTCGGCTACATCGCTATCCGTTTCCGCGGATGGACCTGGGGTCTTGGTGGTGTGACAGGTCTTGCACACACAGCTCTTATCGTGATCGGCTTCTTCTCACTCTTCTCAGGAATCCTTCCATTCAGCCTTGATATCGACCAGACATTCATCGCTGCGATCCTCGCAATCTTCGGTGGTGAGGTGATCAGAGGTCTTGCAGTAGCCCTTATCCTCGGTATCGTGATCGGTACTTACGCTTCTATCTTCATCGCTACACCTATTATGTATGATGTAACAAAGAAGGCGGCAAAGAAGGAGAATAAGTAATTATTCATGAAATACTTGAAAGAAGGCAGCTGTTAAACAATGGTTGCCTTCTTTTTTTTATCAAAAATGCATAACTTTGAAGAATCTTATAAACATTTAATCTCTTCTATTATGAAACGGCTATTAATGATTACAGCAATTCTGTCATTGCTCTTGTTTGTATCCTGCGAAAAATTTGGCAACAATGCCATTGTAGGAACGTGGAAAGCTACAACAATGGAAATGAATGTAGAAGGAATGAGCATGAGTTTCGAGCTGGCGGAAATGGGAGCGGAGATGAGCTTCACATTCAGAAAGGACGGAACAGGCGAAGCCTATATGTCAGCTGAGGGAGAAAGAGACAGCATGGATTTCGAATATGAAACTAAAGGAAATATCCTTTATCTGGACTCTTACGGAGATGTCGAGGAAGTTCCTTACAGCATAAAAGGAAATACAATGACAATGAATCTCACCGAAGGATTTATCGAGGGGTATGAAGCAGAAGTAACGCTCACGCTGAAGAAGATGTAGGAACAATAAATTCCAGACTGAAAATATCCCCCTGAAGTTACATATCATGGCTGTCAGGGGGATTATTATTTTTTTTGACGGGCTGAGTCCTTTTTCATATCTTTGTCCTCCTTTATAAAAACCTGACCTATGTCCTTCGTCCACCTACACGTACATACACAATATTCCATTCTCGATGGCCAGTCTGCCATCAGTGACCTCTTTGCACGTGCTAAAGAGCTGGAAATGCCAGCCTTAGCCATTACAGACCACGGCAATATGTACGGTGTAAAGGAGTTTCTGAAGGTAGCCAAGAAGTTCCCTGAAGTGAAGCCTATAATCGGCTGTGAGATCTATGTCACCAGACATTACGACCACAGGCTGAAGGATAAGGACCACAGAGGATATTATCACCTTATCCTACTGGCAAAGAACTACAACGGCTACAAGAACCTGATGAAGATCGTTTCTACCGGTCATATAGAAGGAAAATACTACGACAGGCCGAGGGTAACACACGAGATCGTGGAACAGTATTCGAAGGATCTGGTCTGCTGTTCAGCCTGTATCGCCGGAGAGATTCCAAAGGCTATCATTGCAGGTGATATGGAAGCTGCCGAGAAGGCCGTATTGTGGCATAAAAAGGTCTTCGGGGAAGATTTCTATCTGGAAGTCCAGCAGCACAAGACTTTGATTCCAGGACAGTCACAGGAGGTTTACGAGCATCAGCTCGTGGCAAATGAGGGCATATATGAACTGGCAGCAAAGACAGGAACCAAGGTGGTAGCTACCAATGACGTGCATTTCGTACGCAAGGAGGACGGACCGGCACACGACCGTCTCATCTGCCTCACTACAAATGCTAATCTTGACGATCCCGACCGTCTCAGATACACCCAGCAGGAATATCTAAAGAGTGAGGAGGAGATGCTTGATATGTTCTATAAGCATCCTGAAACCCTCAGCAATACTCTGGAAGTGGCCGATAAGATCGAGATATTCAAGGTAGACAAGGATCCTATTCTTCCGAAATTCGATCTTCCGGAGGAATTCCTAGCTGATATTGACACTTATCTCGAGAGATACAAAGGAATCATTGATGAAGGACGCTGCGACAAGAGCGGAAACGAGCGTGGAGAAGAGTTCTGCCGTTCGGTGGCATATCTGTGCCATCTGACCTATAACGGAGCACATTGGAGATATGGTGATACCCTATCTGACGAGCAGGCGGAGCGTATCGAATTCGAGCTCAAGACCATCTGCAAGATGGGATTCCCGGACTACTTCCTCATTGTTCAGGACTTCATCGCAGCAGCACGCTCAGAAGGTATTTCCGTAGGCCCAGGCCGTGGTTCAGCTGCTGGATCAGCTGTAGCTTACTGTCTGAAGATCACCAATATAGACCCTATCAAATACGACCTTCTCTTCGAGCGATTCCTTAACCCGGACCGTATCAATATGCCCGATGTGGATATCGACTTCGACGATGACGGCCGCTACCGAGTTTTCCAGTACATTGAGGAAAAATACGGAAAGGAGCAGATTTCGCACGTGATTACATATGGTACAATGGCGGCAAAATCGGCCATCAAGGACGTGGCTCGCGTGAGCCGTATGTCCATAGAGGAGTCAAACAGACTAACGAAGATGATTCCGGACAAGCCGATTGTACAGATGGAGGATGCTGAAGATCCTTTCAATGAAGGAGATACCCTGGAAGAAGGACAGAAGCTGATCGAGAAGGAAGTGGAGATCGATGATCCTGAAAATCCAGGCAGCAAGATAAAGGTAAAGAAACAGTTCAAGAAATACAAGAAAGAGGTTTCCTACAAGCCGAAGCTCAAGAACTGCTACAAGCTCATTCCTGAGCTCAAAGAGGAGCTTACCAACGGCTCTGAAGAGACGAAGGACGTACTGAACTATGCCGCAAAACTTGAGGGCTGCGTCCGCCAGACAGGAGTTCACGCCTGTGCAATGATCATCGGACGAAGCAATCTAACAGAATATATCCCTATCTGCGTGGCCAATGACAAGCTCACCGGAGAGGAAGTATGGGTGTCGCAGTACGACGGACACTACATCGAGGAAGTCGGAATGCTCAAGATGGACTTCCTGGGCCTCAGGACCCTGTCCATCATCAAGGAATGCCAGGCCAATATCAAGAAACGTTTCGGAATCGAGTTCGACATCGAGAAGATTCCGATCGATGACAAGGAGACATACGAACTTTACAGCCGCGGAGACACCACGAGCGTATTCCAGTTCGAAAGTCCCGGTATGAAAGAGTGGCTTATAAAGCTCCAGCCGACCCGATTCGAAGACCTTATTGCGATGAATGCGCTCTATCGTCCGGGGCCTATGGACTATATCCCTGATTTCGTGGAAAGAAAGCAGGGACGCAAGCCTATTGAATATGACCTTCCGGCAATGGAGGACATCCTTCAGGATACATACGGAATCACAGTATATCAGGAGCAGGTGATGCTTCTGTCGCGAAAGCTTGCCGACTTCACCCGAGGTGAAGCCGATACTCTCCGAAAGGCAATGGGAAAGAAGATTATTGATCTCCTTAACTCGCTGAAAGATAAGTTCATAAACGGAGGTATCAAGAACGGACATCCTCAGGAAATACTTGAGAAGATCTGGAAGGACTGGGTGAAATTCGCCTCATACGCCTTCAACAAGTCCCACGCTACCTGCTACGCCTGGGTAAGTTACCAGACCGGATGGCTCAAAGCCCATTACCCTGCTGAATTCCAGGCAGCCAACCTTACCAAGAATCTCTCCAATATGGAAGAGATCAAGAAGATAATGGATGACTGCAAGAAGAACGGCATCAAGGTGCTGAATCCGGATATCAACGAGTCAGATGCGAAGTTTACTGTAAACAAAAGCGGAGATATCCGTTTCGGACTGGGAGGAATCAAAGGATTCGGTGACAATATCGTACGTGCAATCCTCACAGAACGTGAGGAAAACGGCCTTTTTGCCGATATCTATGACTTTGTGGAGCGTATGTCCGGCGTGGTCAACAGAAAGGCATTTGAGACCCTTCTGCACTCCGGAGCCTTCGACAGTTTCGGAATCTGCCGCAAGCAGTTCACCCAGCCGGGCAAGAGCGGAGACATATTTCTGGACACTCTTCTGAAATACGGAGAACTCTACAAGAAGGACAGTCTGGAAAGTTCTGTCTCATTGTTCGGAGAAGTGGAGGAAATGAAGCCGGAAAGGCCTGAAATACCTCCTATGGTCGGAGATGAGGATATTCTTGAAAGGCTCCAGTATGAAAAGGATCTGGTGGGAATGTACCTGTCATCACATCCTCTGGATCAATATGCTTTCGAGCTGGAGAACTTCACCACCTGCCCTGTAGGAGAAATCGAAGCACTGGTAAGTGATTGTGAATCAAAGAAAACCAAACAGAAAGCCAATATAGCCGGTTTCATAACTTCGACCCAGCAGATGACCACAAGGACAGGTCGTCCTTGGTCAAAGACCGTAATCGAGGATTACAGCGGAAGCTATGAGATAGCTCTTTTCGGTAAGGATCACGAGAACTTTATGAGCTATATGCAGCTTCACAGCGCGATCTTCATTGAAGGTGAAATCGAAGAAAAATATTATCTGAAGCCGGAAGAAAAAGCCCAGGGAAAAACATCTCCTTATGCATTCAAGGTCAAGAGAATAATGCTGCTGGGAAATGTCACTGATACATATGTGAAAGGCTTTGCGATAAAGATATCCACCAATATGCTGACCCAGGAATTCCGCAATTCTCTGGTCAATATGATAAAGAGGAACAAAGGCAATGTTCCATTGTCAATGTTCCTCCACGATCCTGAAAAAGGATGGAATATCGAATTCCTTTCCCGTAAGTTCCGAGTAGCCGTCACAGCTCCTTTCATAGAAGAACTGGACCGTCTGAAAATCGGATATACAGTGGTTAAAAAATAAGTGTTGCGCAGATAGGATAATGGTCGGAAACGAATTTCCTGTCTGCGTATTTCTTTGTAACAGTCTGATATTCAGGATAAGAACTGAATCCTGAGACATAGATATAATCAATGACACCCTTTCCTTTGCCCCATCCGTTGAATGTGTCGTGATTGTCTGTCTTTTCTGCAATCTTTCTTACACTCTGCATTCTGGAATCCAGCTCGACAAGATTGCTGTTGTCAGGAGTCATATTGAAATCTCCTGTAAGCACCATCGGGTATCCCTGAGGATTGATTGCATCTATCCTGTCTACGATGAGCTTAAGGCCGTTCTTCTGCGCTTCCTTGCCTACGTGGTCAAGATGCGTATTGACAAAATAAAATTTCTTTCCTGTCTTCTTGTCTTTCATAAGAGCCCAGGTAGCTGTTCTGTAGCAGGCAGCATCCCATCCCATTGAAGGCTTTCCGGGAGTTTCTGAAAGCCAGAAAGTACCCCATTTCAGCATTGAAACAGTCTTCTTGTTCCAGAAAATGGACATAAATTCACCTTCTTTCTTTCCATCCTCACGTCCGACACCTACACTCTTATAATTACGGAAATTCTGCTCTATATAATATATCTGATAGCTGAGGGCTTCCTGAACACCGAATACATCAGGCGCCTGATCGGTTATCATTTCTCCGGTAGCAGCATAACGAAGACTCCAGGAGTTGGTACCGTCATTGGCAGAACCGAGCCTTATATTATATGACATAACCTTCAGTCCTTCTTTTTCCTCATTGTTATTCTGCGCTGATACAGCCAGAGGCAGCATAAGGAGAGCCGCCATAATCATAAGTGCAAATCTTTTCATATCTGATTTAATTGTAATACTGAACTCCAGCGAAGGATCTGTTAAACATTAATGCACAAAATTAGTCAATTTATTGTATTTTTGCATAAATACGATTCAACTATGGCAGAAGAAAGATTCTCAGACCTCGGCAGAGTCGAGGCAATCGCAAAATTATTCGAAGGAACTCCTTACAAGCCTTTCCAGAGCAGCTGGTTCGAGACATCAGGCAAAAGTTATATAAGTTCGCACGCGCGTACATTCCTCGAAGGAATTGATTTCGACCTTACATATTTTCCTTTAAAACACCTTGGTTACAAATGCGTTACAGCGGTAACTGGAGAACTTTATGCAGAGATGTCCCACCCACGTACAATGGATATTCGTCTGGGAATCTCGTCGAAACTGGATTTCAAGCATATAAAGGAAGTGTGGGAGGGAATTGTAGCTGCTGCAAAGGAACACGGTTACAGGCAGGTGACACTCGATCTAGTTCCGTCACCTAACGGACTGGCTGTCAGCATTTCATCCGTAGGAGAAACCACAAATCTTATGGCAAAGCGCCGCCCTGAGGCAAAAAGTATGGACCTTATATGCATTTCGGACAATATAGGGGCCGCATATATGGGTTTCCAGGTACTCGAAAGGGAAAAGAGGGCTTTCGAAAAAAGTGGAGATGCAGTAGCGCAGCCTAAGCTGGATGACTTCAAGAATCTGGTAGGGGCATATCTCAGACCGAAGATCAATCCTCAGATAATCAACCAATTGGAAGAAACCGAAATAATGCCGTCATACGGCTACCTCGTCACCCGAGGCCTTGCAGATGCAGTGAAGAGACTTGTGCGTGACAGTGGTCTTGGAGCCAAAATCTATGTCGATAAGCTTCCGTTCGCCGGCAAGACTTTCGAACTTGGAAGAGAACTCAATATTGACCCTATATCAGCCGCACTCAACGGAGGAGAGGACTACAGACTCCTTTTCACCATCCCTATCGGCAAGCACGAGAAGTTCCGTCACGATTTCCAGACATTCGACATCATCGGCCATCTTGCAAAGCCGGAAGTAGGAGCAGTCGCAGTGACACCTGACGGAGTGGAACTTCCGCTCAAGGCACAAGGATGGAAAAATGAATAAAAATACAAGACTATGAAAACAATCTTCAAATCAATCATCATTACTGCTGTACTTTGCCTTGCAGACAGTACAGTATCGGCACAGACGCTCGAGGATATTCTGGGAAAGGTAGCAAACAATTCCACAGTCAATGAGATTGTCGAAAAAGTGACAGGAGTGAATCTTTCAAAGGGTGACATCAAAGGCACGTGGAACTATACAGGATCGGCAGTAAAGCTGGAAAGTGAAGATATACTGAAGACTGCGGCGGCTGGAGCGGCAGCGACACAGATTGAGAAGAAACTGGACGAATACCTTACGAAAGCTGGATTGAAAACCGGTACCTTCAGCTTCACATTCAATGAGGACAATACCTTCTACACTACAGTAAAGGGAAAGAACTTCAACGGAACCTACACGCTGTCTGAGGACGGAAATACACTCAATCTTAAATATGGCAAGACTCTCGGCTCGACAGGAATCACAGCCACTGCCCAGATCAATGCCAGCACTTTCGAGCTTCTTTTCAAGGCAGACAAGCTGCTCGACCTTATAGGAAAACTGACTGCAAATACAAACAATACCACCCTCAAGACAATCGGTACTCTTGCCGGTCAATACGATGGATTGAAGATCGGACTTGAGCTTCAGAAATAATTTAAAGATACCTGCCATTGGCCCAAATTTTGGTCGATGGCAGGTATTTTTATAAATTTTATAGATTTTTTGTTGTTTTTCGTAAAAAACTTTATTACTTTCGCGACATAAACATATAAAACACACGAACTATGACTGAATGGTGGACCTCACTTGATCTATTTATGAAGATACTTTGGTGCATCGCCATCGCTTCTTCTCTTATCTTCATCATCGAGACAGTACTCACTTTCATCGGAGCTGACGTCGAGATGGATATGGACACAGACTTCGATATGTCTGACGGCGGATTCGAAGGCGATCCTTCAATGAACCTCTACACCTTCCGCAACCTTGTAAATTTCCTGTTGGGAATGAGCTGGACCGCGATTCTCCTGAACGGTCAGATAGCATCAAAAGCATTGCTGATGGTGATTGCATTCGCTGTAGGAGCAATCCTTGTATTTGCGGTAATGATGCTTTTCAAGGGGCTCAGCAAGATGCAGCAGAGCGGCAATATCAATGTATTCGAATCAGCCGTAGGATGCAATGGAAAGGTATATCTCACTATCCCCGGCGAAAGAAAAGGCACAGGAAAGGTACAGATCAATATCAATAATTCCGTAAGGGAATATGATGCTCTGACAGATTCGGAGGACGATCTCAAGACAGGAACTTCCATAAAGGTTACAGAAGTTATAGATGCCTCGACACTCATTGTAGAAGAAATCAATTCACTAATCATCTAATAATCTAACGGACTATGCAGACAATTTACATCATCGTAATCGCCGTTCTGGTGTTCGTAGTGACACTTGCGGCCATTCTCAGACGCTACAAGCGTTGTCCTTCCGACAAGATCCTCGTCATCTACGGAAAGACCGGAAAGAACAAGGCAGGAGGAGTCTCATCCGCACGATGCATCCACGGAGGAGCGGCATTCATCTGGCCGGTATTCCAGAGTTATGCATTCCTGGATCTCAAGCCTATCTCCATCGAATGCAACCTTACAAACGCCCTCAGTAAGCAGAACATCCGCGTCGATGTACCTTGCCGATTCACAGTAGGTATCTCGACAGAGCCGGAAAATATGACCAATGCAGCAGAGAGACTCCTCGGACTCACCATAGAGAACATCCAGAACATCGCTACTGATATCCTCTTCGGACAGCTCCGTCTGGTCATCGCTACAATGGACATCGAGGAAATCAACTCTGACCGTGACAAATTCCTCGCTAACGTAAGTATGAACGTGGAAGCCGAGCTAAGAAAGATAGGTCTCAAGCTCATCAATGTAAACGTAACCGATATCCGTGACGAGTCAGGTTATATCGAGGCTCTCGGTAAGGAGGCTGCCGCAAAGGCAATCAATGATGCCAAAAAGAGCGTAGCCGAGCAGAACCGTTTCGGTGAGATCGGTAAGGCTGAGGCAGACAGAGACAAGGATATCCGTATCGCAGAAACCCTCAGAGACACCCGTATCAGCACCGCAGACGCCAATGCAAAGGCCGTAGAAGGAGAAAACAACTCGAAGATAGCCATTGCTGCATCTGACGCAAAAAGGCGCGAAAAAGAGGCCGAAGCGGCAAGAATTGCGATCGCAGCTGAGAAGGTGCAGGCAGCTCTCGCCCTTGAAGAGGCTTACAAATCGGAGCGTGATGCCGAGCTTGCGCGTGCAGACAGGGAGAAGGCTACCCAGCTGGCCAATGTAGTCGTTCCTGCTCAGATCGAGAAGGAAAAGGCCATCATCGAAGCTGAGGCTGAAGCTGAGAAGATCAGAAGAATGGCTAAGGGAGAGGCTGACGCCATCTACGCGAAGATGGATGCTCAGGCACGAGGTATACTCGAAGTGCTCACCAAGCAGGCAGAAGGATTCCAGCAGCTGGTCAATGCTGCCGCAGGAGACCCTCAGAAGGCAGTCCTTATGCTTATTGCAGACAAACTTCCTGAACTTGTCAAGACTCAGGTAGAGGCTGTCAAGGGCATTAAGATCGACAAGGTGACCGTTTGGGACGGAAACGGACAGGGAGCTGACGGAAAGACTGCCACATCGAACTTCATTTCAGGAATGATGAAGTCTGTTCCGCCACTTGAAGAACTCTTCAATATGGCAGGAATGAGCCTTCCATCATATCTCAAAGGACAGGAAAAAGCAGAAGAACAGACAATCGAAGAGTAATGCCTATCATAGTTAACATAGACGTAATGCTTGCCCGCAGGAAAATGTCATCCGGCGAACTTGCGGAAAAGATAGGTCTGTCTGCTACGAATCTATCCATCCTCAAGACAGGCAAGGCCAAGGCAATCAGATTCAAGACACTGGTAGCCCTATGCCAGGCTCTCGACTGCCAGCCTGGAGACCTGCTGGAGTACCAGAAAGAACAATAAGATATTAACCCCTGAAACGTATAAATGAGCGAGATTTATCAATTTTCTCGCTCATTTATCATTTTATATTGTCTTTCGAAAAAGTTTTCAGCATTTTTCAGAGCGGAATCTGATAGAATTTATATATTTGCTGACAAGTTTGGATGCCGTGGGTCGACAAACAAAAAGAGTCCCACAACGCGATATAGGTATAGTCGTATATACCCGTATTGCGTTTTTTTGTTTTATACCCCTGTTACTCCGAACAAAACACTTACTGTAAAGAACGAAATAATGATTCTAATAAGCGAAGCACTTATTGCAGCACTGAAAAACGAAGCGTCGACTGTCATTCTGAGCGAGCAAAGCCTTGATTGTCATTCTGAGAAGCAAAGCATTGATTGTCATTCTGAGCGAGCAAAGCGAGCGTGAGAATCTTTTTAACAACAAAAAATATGGAAAACACATTACAACCACTAAAGATCGAATCCCTGATCCACGAAATCAGAGGACATAAGGTAATGCTGGACAGAGATCTGGCAAAACTTTATGGAGTAGAAACCAAAGTCCTGAACCAAACTGTCAAGAGAAACATAAAAAGATTCCCTGAAGATTTTATGTTTCAGCTGACAAGCGAAGAGTATACTGTCTTGAAGTCACAAATTGTGACTTCAAGTTGGGGTGGAACAAGAAAACTGCCATTTGCTTTTACCGAACAAGGCTTAGCAATGTTATCCGGATTATTGAACAGCGATATTGCCATTAATGTCAACATAACTATTATGAGGACCTTTGTATCTATCCGTAAACATCTTTATATGACTCAACAGTTCAATTCCGAACTCGAATCAATCAAAGCAAAGCTGGAACTGCTGGAGCGAAACGACGAAGACAATCTCGAAGCCATAAACGACCTTTCAGAAGATATGCGCAAAGAAATAGACACCATCTACCAAGCCATTGCCGCCCTCTCAGTTAAAGAATCCTCTGGCAACACCCCACGTCCAAAAATC
>JAGKTT010000085.1 GCA_021153285.1 Bacteroidia bacterium | reverse complement strand
TCCGGGTATGTGTGCGGAGTACGGATATATGCTCCTTGTCCCTGAAAATGCGGCTATATTTGCATCCCATGCTACGCCAACGCAAAAACAGATGTTTGCGTCAAAAGACTATGCTTCTTTCTTTCAGAAAAGGGGTAAGGAACTTCTTCAGAGGGAGATGAAACTCTATCCTGAATCTGCCAAGTTTATTGCTCCACTTATTGAAAGACTCTGTAAATAGACAGCCTTATGAAAAGAATTTTATATTTCCTGATAATCTGCTGCATGGCTACATCTTGTGGCGTTTCCAAAAAAGCAACAAGAGCGTCTCTCTATCCTAAGATGTATGAAGAGAAGCCGGTTACTCTTCTTGTAATGCCTCCGATAAATAACTCTCCATATCCGGCAGCAAAGGATCTGCTCTATGCGTCTATCACTCGACCTTTGGTAGAGGCAGGTTACTATGTAATATCTCCGCTTGTGGCAGAAGATGTGCTGAAGGCAGAAAATGTATATGATTCAGAGAAGTTCTTTGATGCTCCTCTTGCTGACTTTCAGAATCTTTTCGGTGCTGACGCAGTGGTCTTCTCTGTAATCGATTCATGGGAAAAGAGGGACTTCGGTATTGCGACTGGGATACGATATGTCATCAAGTCTGCACACACTAATGAGGTCTTGTTTGATAGAAATTGTGACCTGTATCTCGATTTGTCTGTTTACTCTGCCATTGGAGGTACTCTTGGCTCGATAGTCAACCTTACGGCCACTGCTATCAATTCAGCTACGACAGAACATATTGTTGCTGCAAGACAGTCAAACTACTTTATCTTCAGCGATATTCCTCAAGGAAAATACGGCCCTGAGTATATGCAGGATCAGCAGAAAGGTGCACAGGAGAAAGATATATTTGAGATAATAAAGTAACATTCAATATAAGACACCGTTAGGGGATTGTCAGCTCCTTCTAATCCTTTCTGTCCGTTCGCATGGTACCCAAGAAAGTTGAATGATGATGCAGACATCATGGAAGAACTTAAAGGGCTTACTCCTGAGCAGATAAAGGCGTTGATTGCCTTGGTGAAGAAATCCTAAAATCTCGGGGGAAACCGGGTAAAGTGCTAGAAAAAATCCTGGGGGAATCGGTTTTGTCGGAATAAATGCTATATTTGTGTCGGAATAATGTCGGTGTAACTGACGGTATAAAGACGGAATAAGTATGTATAATCCACCATTCTCCATATCATCGAAGGCGATCAATCTGATCGCTAAGATTTCAGCTCAGATAGAGCGATATGCAATTCGCATGGAGCAGTCTGATTCACTAAAGCTGAGGAAAGCCAATCGTATAAAGACTATCCACTCTTCTCTTGCGATTGAAGGTAATAATCTTTCTGAGGGAGAAGTGATGGCTATCTTGGACGGTAAGAATGTAATCGCACCTCAGAAGGAGATTCTAGAGGTAAGAAATGCCATCAAAACCTATGAGTTATATCCTACATTGAATCCTTTTTCAATTGAAGATATGCTAAAGGCACATCATACCATGATGTCCGGACTTGTAGATGAAGCGGGAATGTTCAGGAGACGAGGAGTCGGAGTGTTTGACGGAACAACAGCAGTTCATATAGCACCTCCGGCAGAAAGGGTAAAGGACCTTATGAATGATCTCTTTATCTGGCTTGAAAATTCAGAGGATCATCTGCTTATCCGCAGCTGTGTATTCCATTATGAGTTTGAGTTCATTCATCCTTTTGCTGATGGTAACGGACGTATCGGAAGGCTGTGGCAGTCCCTTATCCTAGGAAAGCTTAATCCTTTGTTTGAGCATCTTCCAGTTGAAAATATGGTTTATGCAAATCAGCAGGCTTACTATGATGCAATAACCCGAAGTTCTGCGAAAGGTGACAGCCAACCTTTCATTGACTTCATGCTACAGGAGATACTCAATGCCCTGGAAGATCGTAAAGGGCATACTGTCGATGAGATAGGACTGGCGAATTCACTAAGTGAGAATGAAATCAAGATACTTGGTCTGATTCGTTCAGACAGGCATATGTCAGCAAAGAGACTCGCTGAGGAAATCGGAGCAAGCTCACGACAGATTGAAAGAATTTTGGCAGGTCTGAAAGAAAAATCTATCATTAGAAGAGTCGGAGCAAATAGGAATGGTTACTGGGAGGTTATAGGATAGCACCAAATCAACAAATTTCCAGAATGTGTAGTCAGTCAAGGAACAGAGATTGAATTTGTGGAATTAAAAAAACGTGAAGTATTGATATCAAGATTCTAATAGGATAGGCGAGATTCTCTTGCCTGATTAAATAGGGATAGTCATTTAATTCCTTCAATTTGAGTTAACCGGCAGACTTTCCCTTATTTTTCCGATCATACTCATCGTTTTTTTATATCATCGGCTCTGTTTTCAGGGCCGATTTTTTCATTTTCAGTCACGTCTGGAGCCACCACTCCCGTAAAGTTGCGTTCCACGCGTGGAACATCAGGCTGCAAGAACTACTTGGACTGACTCTCGTCTAGCAAGGTTGACCACATTTGCTGTGTGGATACCGAAGAAGATCAGCATGATCTCTGTCGATTTTATCCTCGCCGCTATCTTTCGCAGTCCGTAATGTTCTTTCTGAGTTCCAAATGAGCCTTCCATCGCTGTGGCTCTGACTCTTGCAAGTTCCCGCTTGGTAGCATTCTTCACCTCGTTCTTGCCGGTCCTACCTTTCTGAGTGAAGGAGGTCTCGATTTTGTTCTCCTTGCAGAACGTTCTGTTATCGTTTCCTGAGTAACCCTGGTCACCACCTATCTTCTTTACTGGCACTCCTGTCAGTTTCTCTGACAGAGACACACAATGCTTTAGTCTTGTTCCTTCATTGAACGCATTGAATGACAGCTTCTCAATGAACGATATTCCGTCAATCAGTATATTGTTGCACTTTGCCCCAAACTCTACAGTCTTGGTCTCCTTGCCTCTGACTATTGGCCTGACGTATGGTTTGCTGACGCTCACAATACGATTTGGAATGCTCTCACGAGAGTCACCACTCTCGAAGTGGTTCTTCTGCTGGCGATAAACTTTTGTAATCGTATCAAGCATATCCAACTGCCTGTCATTCAACAGGTCTTCGTCCGGATGGACACGCATCTGTCTGCGGATCTCACCGAGTATCTTGCCCAGCAATGCAAGCTGTCTCATTATCATCTTCCTGGTCTGCTTGTGGGTATGTTTGCGCTGCTTCCTGTAAGCCAGGTTAGCTTTCTCTATATCGTTGTACTTCGTTCTCAATCTATGCTCACCTAGCTGAGAACTGATACTGCACATCATCTTGTATGCCCTCTCGACACATTCCCAAAGCAACTTCACGTCGGTCGGAAAACGAAGCAGACTTTCATAGCAGCTTGCATCTGTATAGACAGTGTCAAGATTCTTCATGTATGGCTTCCATGCATCCGCAAGCAGCTTCTGCTGTTCTTGGATCTTCAACGCCTTGGACAACTCAAGCAGGATGCTGTCAATCAGCTTGTAGTTTGTCAACTGGTTCTCAGGACTGATCCTGATCCCGCAGAAGATCTGATAATGGATGTTTCCATTCAGAGCCTCCATCAGCTTCGGAGCTGACAAACCTGTATACATCTTCAAGAACGCCAAGGCAACCTTACCCTCCGGGGTGAAGAATGATTTCCTTCCTCTCTTTGCCCTTATACTCTTCGGCCTCTCTTCAATCAACCCGAACGATATCGCCATCTCGTGAAAAGGAAGGAGTGACTTTATTCGTCCAAGTTCCGATGTCTTGAAGGTCTCTACATATCGCTGATAAAAATCATGCTCTGTAAATGCAATCTGTTG
>JAGKTT010000084.1 GCA_021153285.1 Bacteroidia bacterium | reverse complement strand
GGATGGGGGACAGTCCAGGAGGATGAAATCATAGCGGCTCTTCTGAGGCTCGAGAAGATCTTTGAGGACATCTTCTCTTCTCCTCATGTTGGTCATCTCGATCTCGATGCCGGCCATCTCAAGTCCGGACGGAGTAAGGTCAAGGTTCTGACGCACCGGATAGATCGGAAGATCCTTTCTCTCCCTGATCGCATGGTATACTATTCGCGAAGGAATCTCTGCGAAGAAGTGACGTGTGAGGTTCGCCTGGGTGTCGAGGTCCATGAGAAGAACCTTCTTGCCTTTAGCGGCCAAAATAGCTCCTATTGTGGCTACTGAAGCTGTCTTTCCGACACCACCTTTATGGTTGGCCACAGCTATGATCTTAGCTTTCATATTTATTACTTTATTACTTTATGCGAAGATAGAAATTATTTTTCAATGGGCAATACTGGATGAATGGGGGAGTGAGATGAGGTTGGTAAAATAATGTATGGATACTGTAACTCCAAGTTGAATATAGGTATGCGTAGCATACCTGTTAAGACTGTAAAATAAATGTATTGATAAAATAGTGTGTCGGAGAGCGAAAGCGAACGGAGTGAAGCTTGAGTCGACAGACAAACAATACAAAAGTGCTACTTGATATATTATTTTTATTCGTTATATTTGCATGTAAAATAAATGTATTGATAAAATAGTGTGTCGGAGAGCGAAAGCGAACGAAGTGAAGCTTGAGTCGACAGACAGATGCAAAAATACTACTTGTTGATATGGGTACTGAGAAAACGCAGGAATGGTTGTCGCGGAAGTCGGAGGAATTTGATGTAAAGGCTGATTTTCTTGTAGAACAAGGATTAAAAGAAATCAGCATCGATCAGTATTTTCGATTATTGTTTGACAGATTCGGTTATACATATCTTCAGGAGTTTAAAGCTCTACCTTCGAAACTTATCGAACCTGACGGCTGGTACTGTGGCTTAGTGCGATATTTTCAGCAGGCTAATGAAACAACTGGTGAGGTCTGGCAGCGTGAACACGCGCGTAGTTTCATTGTTACTAGAGAGTATGAGAGAACCTTGGAACTAGTCGGTCGTGAGAAATGTTACACGTCACCTCTGATCTATATTGGACACAAGAGACCTGGCAAGAACGCGCGAGCCTTCTTCGCTTTTGTCATCGATGTTGATGGAGTCAATCTCTCGGGCCTGAAGTTCTTCTTTAAAGCTGTCGCTGATGGGCGAGCACCAAAGCCGAGTATCGTTGTATCGTCAGGATCTGGTATACATCTTTATTTCCTGTTGAACGAACCTCTAGCGTTAAATGCATATACATCCCCCATGTTACATTATCTCAAGATAGCTTTGACGACAAAACTCTGGGGGATGTGCTCATCAATCGCCAATCCACAATATCATGGAATTTTTCAAGGATACAGGGTTCCTGGTACCAAGGCAAAAGTAGATTACGGCATAAACAGAAACGTCTTAGGCTTTATTGATGCTACCGATGATGTCCCTTACTATACGGTTTCGATGTTAAACGAATATTTGCTTAAAAGCAGAAATCTCAGTCAGGAACTACCTTTGAATTCATTGCAGCTTGAGAGACTTGAGTCTTTCGTTTTTGATCCGACAAGAAAGAAGACATCCTTGGCTGAAGCAAAAGAGCGTTGGCCGGAATGGTATAAGAAGAGGGGCAAGAAAATCGATATGAAAGCAGAGATGATCGCCATCTCAGATCAAGCTGCATCAGAAGTTCAACATTCTCGCTGGTACGTCAAGCGGGATCTGTATGACTGGTGGCTTCGTACACTTCGCGAAACGGCAAGGAATAAAGTAAAGGTTGGCCACAGGTATCATTGCATCCTGGCACTTGTCGTGTTCGCGGAAAAATGTGGAGTGGAATTTTCAGAACTCAAAAAAGACGCTCTCTCATTTTACGAATTTATGGAATCACTGACCGATGATCCGGCGAATCATTTTCATAAGAAAGATATTAAGGATGCATTGTTGGCGTATAGAGAAAGCGCCAGGCTTTATCCACGAAGAATGCTGGAACTCATCACAGCCATACCAATGCCGGCGAACAAACGTAATTACAGAAAGCAGAAGCTGCACCTTAAGATAGCGCGTAATACGCAGGATATCATTTGCAAAAATGAAAATCGGGATTGGAGGACTGGAAACGGACCCAAAGATAAGTTTCATCTCATACAGGAATGGAAAGCAAATAATCCCAATAACGATAACAAGTCGCTGTGTGCTCGAGAACTCGGCATAACGAGGCCAACTGTCATTAAATGGTGGAATTGTACCGTCGAGGAATATGAAGCCTTAAAACGCGAAAAGGAGGACTTAAAATTAGTTGGCGGTTATAAGATGGTTGCTGATGAACCTTCTGTAATTAACGATCTGGGTGCCGCTTACAATTCAGGATATGTGGCCGATAGTAAGATAGCAGCTTTGGCGATGCAGAATACTGAAGGGTATGATAAGCAGTCTGAAGAAACAATAAAAGAGACTGGCGAGAAATTGACCGATTCTATTAATTACGGCGAAATTTCTATTGAGGCAGTTATGCGAGCTATGGGATTCCCGGAAGCGGTGATACCTATACTAATGCCTCAGATCAGACAGGCTATGTCTTCTCCAGAATTTTGGAAGCAATACAAGGCAGCGAACCCGACAGTTGATACCAGCAAGTGGCCGCCAGAGCTACAGGAGGCACTGAATAAAGTAAGTAATAAATAATATTTTATTACTTTATTACTTTGAATGAAAATTTGAGATATGCCAAAAGCGACATTAAAAGCATATGCTGAAGAAAATAATCTACAGATTAAGTATGCCTACGACGAAAAGTTGAATAGAAATAGAAAAGTGATTACAGGATTCTCCTCTATCGCTGAAGTCTTAAAATGTACAAACCTAGTGAAAGGAAATGTCTGTCTTTTCGCGGAGTCAGAAAACGAATGTAATTTCATAGAGCAGTTAAATCCAGAATCTATGAATGAGGATATCAATATTGAAAATATCGGGGTCTTCGTTCTAAGCAAGTTTGATCTTCCCTATCTTAGAGAAGACAGGTGCTCACGATGTTTGTACTGCAGACGTTATGACAGATTGACAAAAACTAACCACTGTGCAAGAACAAAGCGTTCCGGCAGCATAGAGCGTGCTCACTGGTGCGAAGAATTCAAACACAGGAACTCTTCAGGATCCTACTATAAAGACGGCATTCCTGTACGAAGCAAAACTAAGGATGATTATAGAACAGAAAGCCAGTGGCTAACTGTCGGCAGGTATGTCAAAGATGGAGAAGAAGGTGTCGAGATGTTCTCGACCATGAATACATCAAGGACGTATGTATATTATCTGATCGAACAGACTGATAGTCTAAGTTAGAGTACGTTCTTTGATTTTTATAGAAATGATCTTTGCCTGGTCCTCGTTGATCTCGATGCCGGCATCATTCATGAACGTATAGCCCTCCTGAATGAATTTCCAGAGACCGACATCCTTGCCGTTGAACTTGCCGTAGAACGGCTGCTTGTCTCCGACCTGAAGCTCTATCTTATCTCCGTCCTTCACCGCAAAGTAACGCCTCTCCCATACATCTCCCTGGGTCGGATCAGACTCGAGGACAGGTTCAGGAGTCCCTGCCTCTTTCAGCCTGGAGAAGACCGCATGCACATCCGGATCACATCGCTTGACACCGGCATCCATGAGACGCTTGATGACCTGTGTCGGAGTCATCTTCTGACCGTAAACCTCGGAGTATGCTTTCACAAGAAGCTTGAATTCGATGGCAATGTCTTCCTTCAGATTGACAGTGCAGAACTTGCCCACTCCCTCACCGTTTTTGCGCC
>JAGKTT010000036.1 GCA_021153285.1 Bacteroidia bacterium | reverse complement strand
ACGTACCATTCTGAGCTTCATTACGAACTGGTCGATGAGCTCCTGAGCGAATGTCTCGTCGATGATGTTGTTGTCAAGGTCGTACTGGATGAAGATGTCGAGGAACGATGAAACGTTACCAAGTGACATTGCAGCACCGTCCTGCTCCTTTACTGCAGCGAGGTAAGCCATATAAAGCCACTGTACTGCCTCCTGGGCGTTTGTTGCAGGTCTGCTGAGGTCGAGACCATAGTACTGACCCATAATCTTGATCTCCTGAAGAGCACGGATCTGCTCGGACACCTCCTCGCGGAGAGTGATGCGTGAGCGTGTCATTGTGCCGGTGAGATTCTTGAGGTCCTCTCTCTTAGCCTCGATAAGTCTGTCGATACCATAAAGTGCGAGACGACGGTAGTCACCGATGATACGTCCTCTTGAATAGTTGTCTGGAAGTCCTGTGAGGAAGCCGAGTGATCTGTACTTGCGGATTTCCTCTGTATATACGTCGAATACTCCGTCGTTGTGTGTCTTTCTGTAGTGAGTGAAGATTTCCTTCACCTTAGGATCGAGCTCCACACCGTTCTCGAGGCAAGCCTTCTCCACCACCTTGAGGCCTCCGAAAGGCTTGATGGCTCTCTTGAGAAGTTCATCTGTCTGGAGACCGACGATGAGTTCGTTCTCTCTGTCGATGTAACCGGCTGCGTGTGAAGTGATTGTAGAAATGGTCTTTGCGTCGATAGAACGTACTCCTCCGTTAGCTCTTTCTTCAGCGAGTGCCTCTACGCACTTTGCCCAAAGCTTCTTTGTACGTTCTGTAGGACCCTGGAGGAATGATGCATCTCCTTCATAAGGGGTAATGTTGCTGTAAACGAAATCTGCAACGTCAATTCTGCGGCTCCATCTGCCGTCTTTGAATTTCTGATCCATATAAAAACTAGTTAATCTCTTTCAAATCGGGCGCAAAGATACCTTAAAAATTACAATTATACATCATAGGCATAGTGTTAATATGTTAAAAGGTTGTTAAAAAGTAACAGATTGAACGAGGCGGGGTGAAATCTGACCCACCCCGCCGTGATCGCATCGTTTAGAAGAATGGTTCCTGAGGCTCCTCGTCCAGAATCCTGATCTTGTTTGCCAGCACTTCGTAGAAGAGCTTGTCCGTTCCGTCAGCCCCATTGTAGCGGACTGACCTCATACGTCCTGAAACATATAGGGCCATTCCTTTTTCTATCTTGTCAAGGTCCGGCATATCCTTATTGTTCCAGGCCGCGACATTGAACCAGGTGGTTTCGGCCGTAGGAGCTCCTTCCCTTGTCTTATAAAGAAGTTCCGATACCAGGGAGAAGTTGGCTACCTTCGTCCCGTTCACTTCATTCGTCCGTACGGTTCCGACACGTCCGCGAAGTTCGATCCTGTTTAGATGTTCCATTATGAATTTCTCTCATTAAAAATTAAACTTTTTTCTTCCCTACACCATAATGCGCGCTTTGCAGGTTGAGGGCAAAGTAAAGTAAAAATATGGTAGCTTGTATGCCTCTCAGGCCCCTGGAATGCAGATTTTTCTTTTTCTTATCCTTTTTGAATCTTTTTTATGTTACATAAGATTTTTTTTATCTTCCAGCCCGGAGATAAGAAAAAATGAATTTACATAAGAAAAAGAAAAACCTGCATACGGACTATTGTTTTAATTGTCCGTCTGTTCCAAATTTGCGGAGTGGAATATAAGAAATACATAAGGAAAATGCCTGTGTGCCTGGAATGCGGCAGTCAGATCCGTTACGGCAGGACCGATAAGAAGTTCTGCTGCGAGGAGTGCAAGGTCAGACATCATAACAGCCGGGCAAGGGCGGCGCGTTACTTTAAAAGCAAAGTGATCGCCATCATAAACCGTAACTATGAAATTCTGGATGCATTGTTGAAGGATGGTGTAGACTCTGCAGATCTGATGGATCTGATGACAATGGGGTTTGTACCCGGAATGATCACTTCCTACAGACGCTCAGGAAAGCACGATGTCTTTACTTGTTACGATATAAAATATATAATGACGAGCACCCGGGTGTATTCTTTGATGAAAATTCATAATCTTTCCGTAAATTTGCAGGTTGGTACGGATATAAATGATCAATAATTTAATAATATGACAAAAAAACTACTTATCGCAGGCTCTGCGCTTGCATTAATCTGCAGTTGCAACAGTATGGAAAATCCTCTTTTGAAGGAGTCATCGGCACCATTCGGTGCTCCTGAATTCGACAAGATCAAGAACGAACATTATCTTCCTGCTTTCGAAGCCGGAATCGCTGAGGCCAAGGCTGAAATCGATGCTATCGTGGCCAACCAGGAAGAACCGACATTCGAAAATACCATAGAGGCAATGGAAGTTGCCGGTCAGACATTGAACAATGTGGCAGGTATCTTCTATAATCTTATGGAAGCAGATACCAACGATGAGATGCAGCAGATCGCTGAGCAGATATCTCCGATGCTCAATGAATATTCGATGTATGTATCTCTTAATCCTGACCTTTTCCAGAAGGTGAAGGCTGTTTACGAGAAGAAGGATGAGCTTGGTCTTGCTCCGGATCAGATGAAGCTTCTCGAGGATAACTATAAAGGCTTCGTCCGTGGTGGTGCGAATCTTTCAGACGCAGACAAGGAGCTTTACAGCAAGTGGTCTGAGGAACTTTCTCTCATCACTCTCCAGTTCAGCAAGAATGTACTTGCCGCTACAAATGCTTATGTCCTCAATATCACAGACTCCACCAAGCTTGGCGGTCTTCCTGAATTCGTGAAGACTATGGCAGCGGAGACTGCGGCCGAGAAGGGACTCGAAGGCTGGGCTTTCACGCTTGATGCTCCAAGTTACAGTCCTTTCCTTAAGTACAGCACAGAAAGAGATCTCCGCAAGCAGATATGGACAGCATACAATACCAGGGCTATCGGTGGTGAGTATGACAATACCGAGATCGTGAAGAAGATCGTTGATCTCAGGATCAAGATCGCCAATATCCTCGGTTACGAAACTTATGCTGATTATGCCCTTGAGGAGAGAATGGCGAAGAACAAGCTGACAGTCAATGAGTTCGTTAAGAATCTTCTCGAGCCATCAATGGAGTTCGCGAAGAAGGATGTTGCTGATGTATATGCATTTGCGAAGAAGAACGGATTCGAGGACTCGCAGCTCCAGTCGTGGGACTTCAGCTATTGGTCGGAGAAATATCAGCAGGCAGAGTATTCTCTCAGTGCAGAGGAACTCAAGCCTTATTTCCAGCTCGAGAGCTGCATCGATGCAGTCTTCGGACTCGCTACCCGTCTTTACGGAATCTCATTCACAGAGCTTGACAATGTGCCGGTATATCATCCGGATGTAAAAGTGTATGAGGTAAATGATGCAGACGGTCGTCATCTGGCTCTTTTCTATGCTGACTTCTTCCCTCGTGCAAGCAAGAGAGGTGGAGCGTGGATGACTGAGTTCCGTGGCCAGAGCATCAGAGACGGTGTGGAGTACAGACCTTTCATCAGCACTGTAATGAACTTTACAAAGCCTACAGCAGATGCTCCTGCACTTATCACACACGATGAGCTCGTTACCTTCCTTCACGAATTCGGTCACGCTCTTCACGGCATCTTCGCGGAGGGCCGTTACGGTTCGCTTACAGGTACAAATGTCCCTCGCGACTTCGTGGAGCTTCCTTCACAGATTATGGAGAACTGGGCGTTCGAGCCGGACTATCTGAACTCATTCGCAAAGCATTATCAGACCGGTGAGCCGATCCCTGCAGAGCTTATCGAGAAGGTGGTGGCTGCCAAGAATTACCTTGCAGGTTATGCGCAGGTACGCCAGCTTCATTTCGGCTACCTCGATATGGCTTGGCATTCTCTTACAGAACTTCCTGCAGAAAGCACAGTGGAGTTCGAACAGAAGGTTCTTGCACCTTATGCTATAATGCCTGCAGTCGAGGGCTCTGCATTCTCGACATCATTCTCGCACATATTTTCAGGCGGATACTCGGCTGGTTATTATTCATACAAATGGGCTGAGGTTCTCGAGGCTGATGCATTCTCTCTCTTCAAGGAAAAGGGTATCTTCAATACTGAGGTCTCGAACTCATTCCGCAAGAACATTCTTTCAATGGGTGGAACTGAGGATGCGGCAGTGATCTACCGCAACTTCCGCGGTCACGACCCTGAGCCACAGGCTCTTATGGAGAAACTTGGACTGACTAAGTAGTATCATCTACATAGTGAAAGCCTGGCAGATACCCATCTCAAAGGATGGACCTGCCAGGCTTTCACTATTATGTGCTGGTTATCTGACGGCTACGCTACCTTGACGCTCGAGTCTTTAGGTTCCTTGAAGAGAATCATAAAGAGGAATGCCACTACGAGGGCGTAGGCTGCGAATACGTACCAGGCAGCGCTCCAGTTAGGCTCGGCTGCATTGTAAACGAAGTGATTTACCACTGCCTGTGCGCTGAGGGTTCCGATTGTAGCTCCGATACCGTTGGTCATCAGCATAAAGAGGCCTTGTGCGCTGTTCTGGATCTTTGAGGTAGTCCTCATATTTACATAGAGTGAACCTGAGATGTTGAAGAAGTCAAATGCCACTCCGTAGACGATCATCGAGAGGATGAGCATCCATACGCCTGGACCAGGGTTTCCGGCTCCGAAGAGGCCGAATCTAAGTACCCAGGCGAACATTGCGATTAGCATAACCTTCTTGATACCGAAGAGCCTCATTGCAATCGGGATAAGAAGGATTCCGAGTGTCTCTGATACCTGTGAGATCGAAATAAGTGCGTTTGCGTTGCGCGCACCCCAGGTCTGAGCGAATTCAGGGACCTCCTGGAAGTGTGAGATGAATGGATTGGCGAAACCGTTTGTGATCTGAAGAGCAACTCCAAGAAGCATCGAGAAAATGAAGAAGATGGCCATCTGTCTGTCCTTGAAAAGAGAGAAGGCATTGAGACCGAAGCGTTCTGCAAGGGTCTGCTTCTGTCCTGCACCTGTGTTGCAAGGACAGTTCGGAAGGGTGAAGCAATAAACAAGCATTGTCAGACCGATGATTCCTGAAACGAGGAACTGGTTATATGAGTGCTGATATTGTACTCCCTCTCCGTTTGTCATAAAGTTGACGAAAAGCATAGCGCAGATGAATCCGATTGTTCCGAATACGCGGATAGGAGGGAAATCCTTTACTGTGTCATATCCGTTCTTCTCCAGAATGTTGAATGCTACAGAGTTTGACAATGCGATAGTCGGCATATAGAAAGCGACGCTGAGAGCATAGAGACCGAAGAGAACTCCGAATGAAATCTCGCTTCCTCCTGTCATTCCGTAGAATCCGGCTCCGAGCATTGCTGCTCCTGCGATTCCGTGGCAAAGGCCGAGCAGCTTCTGAGCCGGGATGAACTTGTCGGCAATGATGCCCATAAGAGTAGGCATAAATATCGAAACGATTCCTTGCATTGAGTAGAAGATACCGATTCTTGTTGCCAGCCCTACAGATGCAAGGTAACTTCCCATTGATGTGAGGTATGATCCCCAGACAGCCCATTGCAGGATGTTCATTGCAATGAGTCTTGACTTGATTGATTTGTTCATAATGTTATTAAATGTTTAAATTTCTGATTGTGAGATTTCTCGATCCGGCTGTCGGCCTCGCTTGAGGTCTCATATTGGGCCACTTCAAAGAATCAAGATACCTATATCAGAAACAAATATACAAGATTTTGACTAAAAGTTGTTATCTTTGACGATTAAATTGATTTGAATGAAATTCGTTAAGACGCATAATGACCCTCAGTCAGCAGCACGCTGCGGTATCATCACGACCGATCACGGCCAGATCGAAACTCCGATATTTATGCCGGTGGGCACAGTCGGCTCTGTAAAGGGTATATATCACAGAGACTTGAAAGAGGATATCAAGGCAGAGATAATCCTCGGAAACACATATCATCTGTATCTTCGTCCAGGTCTGGAGGTGCTCAAGGCAGCCGGAGGACTTCATAAATTCGAATCCTGGGACAGACCTATCCTGACTGACAGCGGTGGATTCCAGGTATTTTCCCTCAGTCCTATCCGCAAATTGACTGAGGACGGTTGCATATTCCGTTCTCATATTGACGGATCCAAGCATATCTTCACCCCTGAGAACAATATGGATACCCAGCGTATCATCGGTGCCGACATTGTTATGGCCCTCGATGAGTGTTGTCCGGGAGATGCTGATTACAAATATGCGAAGAAGTCGCTTCAGCTTACTCAGAGATGGCTGGAGAGATGTGTGAAGCATTTCGATGAGACAGAACCGCTGTATGGTTATTCACAGGCTCTTTTCCCGATCATCCAGGGATGTGTGTATCCAGACCTTCGTCGTGAAGCCGTGGAGCACGCAGCAGCCCTTGACCGTGAGGGATATGCCATCGGAGGACTTGCAGTGGGTGAACCTACCGAGAAAATGTACGAGATGCTCGAGGTCGTATGTCCTATAATGCCTGAGGATAAACCGCGCTATCTGATGGGGGTCGGTACACCGGCCAATCTTCTCGAAGGTATTGCCAGAGGAGTGGATATGTTCGACTGCGTGATGCCTACCAGAAACGGACGTAACGGTATGCTGTTCACCTGGGATGGCATAATGAATATGAAGAACAAGAAATGGGCGGATGATTTTTCACCTCTCGACCCGAAGGGAACTTCATTCGTGGACCATACATATACGAAGGCATATGTCCGTCATCTTTTCGTGTCCGGAGAGATTTTCGCAGGACAGATTGCCAGCGAGCATAATCTTGCTTTTTACCTCGATCTTGTGCGTGAAGCCCGCAAGCATATCAAGGCCGGTGACTTCAAGGCTTGGAAAGACGAGACTGTGAGAAGGATAACAACAAGACTTTAAGAAAATGGAGTTTGATCTCAGACCAAGGAAGATAGACCTGTACATAATGAGGAAATTCATCAGCACGTTCTTCATCGCGCTGCTCCTCATAATAGGTATCGTGATTATCTTCGATATCAGTGAAAGAATCGATGACTTTGTGGCCAAGGAGGCCCCTCTGAAAGCCATCATCTTTGACTATTATGTGAACTTTGTCCCTTACTTTATGAATATGTTCAGTCCTCTGTTCGTATTCATAACTGTAATCTTCTTTACTTCGAAGATGGCTGCGGATTCAGAAATCATCGCCATCCTCTCCTGCGGAATCAGTTTCCACAGGATGATGGTCCCGTATATGATCTCCGCTGCCCTGATTGCTGCTTTCTCCCTCTGTCTCAATCTCTTTGTCATCCCTGATGCCAACAAGACCCGAGTCGCCTTCGAGACCCAGTATTTCAAGGACAAGACCAAGAGCGTGGGAAGGAATGTCCATTATCAGATTGCTCCGGGAGAGTTCGTGTATGCAGAATCATTCAGTTCGTGGAACAATACGGCGTACAGATTCACTCTCGAAAAGATAGAGGACAATAAACTTGTTTCGAAGATTTCAGCTGAGACTGCTGTCTATGACACTACGAAGCAGAGCTGGAGATTGAAGAAATATTTCATACGTGAATACAATTCCGATCTTACGGACAATATCCGCAGCGCTCGTCAGATGGATACGATCATCCCTCTGAGTGTGAAGGATTTCTATTTCAATGAGAAGACAGTTCAGACAATGGACTACTATGAGCTCAATGAGATGATCCGCGTCCAGAAGATGCGAGGAGACGCCAATGTGAAGATGGCCCTCATCGAAAAGAACACCCGTCTGGCCATCCCGTTCTCTGCATTCATACTTACGATTATGGGTGTTGCACTGTCTTCTAAGAAACGCCGTGGAGGTATCGGCTGGAACATCGGTATCGGTATCGCCTTGGCCTTCACTTACATCCTCTTCCTCAAATTCAGTGAGATGTTCGTTCATACCGACACGCTCTCTCCGGCCGTCGCCCTCTGGCTCCCGAACATAGTCTTCGCCATAGTCGCCGGGTTCCTATATAGAATTGCACCGAAGTAAACAGCAGGTCAATACGTTGAATTAAATAATATAAGTGGAGATGGGAAATGATAGTAACAGCAATTGGAGAGAAGTAGATCTTAATGTTGATAGTCTGTGGATCATTGGAGAAAGAGATAAGAGTGGTAAACACGCTAATGTTTACCATGGTAATTTTATACCACAGGTTCCAGATCAATTGATTCGCAGATATACAAAAGAAGGCGATACAGTGCTCGAGTTATTTTCTGGAGGTGGAACGACTTTATTTGAATGTGAAAAGCTAAAGAGAAATTATATAGGTTTTGACATCAATAAACAGATAATTGATTACGTCAGAGGTAAAATGCAGCCTTCTTCGCAAATCAAATATGAAATATGCGATTGTGATGTGGCTGATTTTACCGAGTTTAATCAGGCAGCTATTAATGTCTGCAACGAACAAGGTATTGAAAAGGTGGATTTTCTTATTGCTCATCCCCCGTATCTTGATGTTGTGAAATTTACTCAAGATAAAAGAGATTTATCTCAGATATCTGATATTGATACTTTTATGAGTAAGTTCGTAGATGCAATGCGAAATGGGTTGTCCTTCTTGGCAAAGGATAAATATTTTGCGTTGGTTGCAGGAGATATCTATAAGAGGAGTGAGGTGGTTCCTCTTGCTTTTTATATGATGGATGCTGTCAAGAAGAATTTCAATGTGAAGATGAAGGGTGTGATTATAAAGAATATAGAGGGTAATAAAGGAAAGTTAGGGTCACAGGATATCTGGAAGTATAGAGCTTTGAAGAGTGATTATTTCCTGTTTAAACACGAGTATATCTTTGTTTTTAAAAAGATGGATTAATATGACGAAAACAGAACTCTTCATAGAACTGGCATCTCCTGACCGTGAAGGAGTGAGCCGTTGGGTAAAAGTTACTGAATTTGTGGGTCAGTATGCAAGTCTGCAATTAGGCAATGGCGGAAGCTGGTGCAGGGCAAGTTCTTCATTATCTAAAAAATATAATGTAGAGTTTGATAAATCTATAACGTCAGGAAACTCTATTGATGCCGTACGCCTTAATGGCTTCAGAACTGATGAGTCGTTCAATCAGGCTATTCGTAAGGATATCAAGGATTTCTATAAGGAACAGCGATGTGTAATGCTTGGCGTTAAAGGCTTTTCTGAAAATACTAAGATTGAAGTGGATCATAAAGATGGGCGTAAGGATGACTGGCGTGTCTCAAACCCGATGACTCAGTCTTTCGATGATTTTCAACCTTTATGCAAGGCCACAAATGATGTGAAACGCCAGATCTGTAAAGAGTGTAAGCTGACAAATGAGCGTTGGGATGCCACTAATATTAAGGGAAATCCGTATCCGTTTTATCAAGGCGATAAACATTATACGGATGAACTTGGGTGTGTTGGTTGCTATCAATATGATCCAGTAGAATATCGAAAGGTTTGTGTGAAACGGATTTCTAAAGATGCTGCTGATTTCACTTCAGAATATATAATGAAGAAATTATACCCAGAAGATTAGTTATGACAACTCATGTATTTATTGTAAATGAGACTACTTTTAAGTGTCACCTTAAATATATGTTTGCAGAGCACGACGCAAAGGATCATAATGCCGATTGAATTGAAAGCTGTTCACGCATTTGAAGACAATATCAGACAAATTGAACGTTATATAGATTGGATAGAACAATATTATATTCCTAATAGGATGAGTACCATTCAGCCCGTATTACTATGTAGAGCAGGAGGCTTGACGGATAGATTACGGCAGAGATTCAATAGGTTCAATTTGGATGCCGGTTGTATACAATTTAACAATATGGATTATTGATATGAATTATATCGGTTCTAAATATACTTTGCTGCCATTTATAACTACGGCAGTGGAAAATGTAGTCGGAAAAGATCTTTCTGATAAGGTGTTTTGTGACCTTTTTGCTGGTACTGGCATCGTAGGAAGGAGTTTTAAACCAAAGGTCCGTAAGATTATCTCCAATGATATAGAGTATTACAGTTACGTTCTGAATCGTAATTATATCGGTAATAATAAGCAGCTTGACAGTCAATATGACTTGGTTGAGGAACTGAATGCTCTTTCTGGTATTGAAACTGGATTCATATATAAGAATTATTGTCTGGGTGGTGGTAACGGTCGTCAATATTTTTCCGATGAAAATGGAAGAAGGATTGATGCCATAAGACAACAGATAGAGGCCTGGAAAAAATCTGCAACAATTTCGGAGGATATGTATTTCTTTCTATTGGCCAGTCTCATCGAAAGCTCGGATAAGGTGGCAAATACAGCTTCTGTCTATGGGGCTTTTTTAAAGCGCCTCAAGACAACTGCCCAAAAAAAGTTGTCTTTCACGCCATCTATATATACATTGGATATGAATGAACACGAGGTGTATTGCCAGGATGCCAATAGTCTTATCAAGGAAACCCAAGGGGATATACTATACCTTGACCCACCTTATAATTCCAGACAATATGGGGCTAATTATCATATGCTGAATACGATAGCGGAATATGATTCTTTTGTTCCGAAGGGAAAAACCGGATTACGAGAGTATGTACGTTCTCCGTATTGCAGTAAAAGAACAGTGCTGGAATCGTTTGATTCTTTAATCCGGGAAGCAAACTATAATTTTATATTTCTTTCATATAATAATGAAGGACTGATGTCGATGAAAGAAATAGAAACAGTTATGTCTCGTTATGGACATTATGATGTAATTTCACAGGATCATCATAGGTTTCGTGCAGATAAGAAAGAAAATAGAAATCATAAGTCAGATAAGACAATTGAATATCTGCATATACTGGAAAAGATTTGATTCTTTCGGATATACCGCAATAAAAATCAGGCTTCTGCCAGGGATGTTTCCCTGAGCGGAAGCCTGATTTTATATAATGCTTTTGTATTAGTCTACGAATACGTTCCAGCCGAATGTGTCTTCGATTTCGCCTCTCTGGATGCCTCTGATGTAGTTGTAGAGCTTGAGGGACTTAGGACCGCACTGGCCGTCGCCATATGTGTAGACTGTCTCTTCCTCTGACTCAAGGAAAGGCTTGTCAACGAGTTTGTGAACTGGGGTGATCACCACAGCTGTACCGCATTCTCCGACTTCCTCGAATGTGCTGAGCTCTTCTACCGGAACCGGTCTTCTCTCCACTTCCATTCCAAGATGTGCTGCTACAGTCTCAAGAGTCATATTCGTGATTGACGGAAGGATTGAGTCTGACTTCGGAGTGATGTATGAATTGCCCTTGATTGCAAAGAAGTTCGATGAGTTGAATTCGTCGATATAAGTCTTGGTTGCAGGGTCGAGATAAAGGACAGCCTTGTAACCGAGTTCGTGAGCTACGTTGAGGGAGTAGAGCGAGCAGGCGTAGTTTCCACCAACCTTGAATGCACCAGAACCGTTAGGGGCAGCTCTGTCGTAGTTTCTTGCAATCACAACATCCACTGCATCAAGAGCTCCACCGACATATGCACCTACTGGAGAGCAGAGCATAATGAATGTGCTTTCCTTTGAAGACTGCACACCAAGCTGCGGATTGCTTCCGATAAGGGTAGGACGAAGGTACAATGACGCTCCTGATACCTCGTATGGAGGAAGGAAGTCGATGTTTTCCTTTACAGCCTGCTTGCACATTTCAATGAACATCTCAATAGAAGGTGCTTCGATACCAAGATATTTGGCAGATCTCTGAAGACGCTTTGCATTCTCTTCCGGTCTGAACAGACGGATCTGACCGTCCTTTCCGCGGAATGCTTTAAGTCCTTCAAAGCACTCTATAGCGTAATGAAGTGCTCCAGCGTATGCGCTGAGGCTGATGTAGTCGTCTGTGAGACTCTCTACAGGAGTCCAGGCACCGTCCTTGAAGGTGCTTCTGAGAATTGTGTTGGTCTTTGTGTAGGAGAATGTAAGCTTGCTCCAGTCGATATTTGCCATAATGTTATCAGATTAATATTTCAAAAAGTTGATTGTTTTCATTGATATATTCATAGGAGATGCCGTGGGCCTTAAGCCTGTTCATAAACGGTCCGAAATCCTCCTTGGCTGCCAGCTCTATACCGATGAGAGCCGGTCCGAAGTTCTTGTTGGTCTTGCGGATGTACTGGATATGAACAAGGTCGTCAGTAGGGCCGATCACATCGCGGATGAATGAAAGGACTGCACCGGACTTCTGCGGGAAGTTTACGATGAAATAATGCTTGAGTCCTTCATAAAGGAGAGATTTCTCACGGATTTCCTCCATACGGGTGATGTCGTTGTTGCTTCCGCTGACTACGCAGGCAACCCTCTTTCCCTTCAGTTTGTCTTTGTAGAACTTGAGTGCCGCAACAGCCAATGCTCCGGCAGGCTCTACGACAATCGCGCTCTTGTTGTACATATGAATGATAGTGGTGCAGACCGCTCCTTCCGGAACAACGACAATATCATCAAGTACCTGACGACAGACTTCGTATGTGTGTGTGCCGGCAAGCTGTACTGCAGCGCCGTCCACGAATTTGTCGATATGCTCGAGCTTGATCGGGCCTCCGTTCTCGATGGCGGCCTTCATACAAGGAGCTCCACCAGGCTCTACACCGATGATTTTTGTCGATGGGGACATTCTGCTGATATATGCTCCCAGTCCTGATGCAAGTCCGCCTCCTCCTATAGGAACGAAAATATAATCGAGAGGTTCCTTACATTGGTTGAGGATCTCGCGGCCGATTGTTCCCTGACCTTCCATAACCTTAGGATCGTCGAATGGAGGGATGAAGGTCTTGTTGTTTTCATTGGCATATGCGATTGCTGCCGAGTTGGCTGCATCGAATGTGTCTCCGGTAAGAATGATTTCAATGAACTCCTTGCCGAACATCCTTACCTGCTCGATCTTCTGACGAGGGGTAGTCACAGGCATAAAGATGGAGCCCATAATCTTGAGCTTGCTGCAGGAGAATGCCACTCCCTGGGCGTGGTTTCCGGCACTCGCGCATACAATGCCGTTTGTTACAAGTTCGGGGTCGATTGTCCTTATCTTGTTGTATGCACCTCTGATCTTGTATGACCTTACCATCTGAAGATCCTCTCTCTTGAGGTAGATTTCAGCTTCGTAAATGTCTGAAAGGTTGGCGTTCCTCTGGAATGGTGTAGGTTCGAGGATTTCGTCAAGTACCCGAGCAGCCTTGTCGATGGCTTCTACGGTAGGGAAGTACTTAGTTTCGCTCATATCTTAAAGATTAAAATCAGATATTGATTTCTTTGCCAAAAATATAACTAAAATTGCTGATTTCCTAATAAATCCAATCTTTATGTAAAGTGTCAGTCTAAAATTATGAGTGCAATGGACTTGTGACTCAACTCGAGCCTTACCTTATCCTGTACAGTCTTGTTCAATGTAGCTTTCCACCAATTGTCGAACAAGACGTCATCTGTAGGATACGCTAGGCCTTCTGATCTGATTTTCAGGCTGTTATCCGGGCTGAATATAGAAATTGACCTTCCTGGTCCGCACTCGAATTCAATGGTATCGTTAATCGGGAATATCGTCCCTTCATCGGTTACCATTTCTATGGTGATTTCACCAAGGTCAAACATTCTGGTATATTCCATCAGAAGAGAGGTGTTACCTATAGTATGGTCAGTCCTTCCTCCTGTTCCGCCGAGGATATGGATCTGTTCTATCCCCGTAAGATTATTCAATGCCCATCTGACAGCCTTGGTCTGGTCATTATGCTCCTGCTCGTTTTCCTTTATTATGATGTCGGCATATCTTTTCTGCATACTTGCCGACAAGGTATCCATATCACCTATTACAAGATGTGGCAGTCTCTTTTCTCCGAAGATTGCTTCGGAATTACGGAGGAATTTCAATAACGCTCCGTCGCAGCAGATAATGAAGTCTGCCGAGCGGATCAGGTAGCGCGGATATTCCGTCTTAGGGAATTTACCGTCGACTATTATGACGACGCTGCTATGCATATTGTCCCGTAATGTTTGATGACGTTCCCTTTGTTGCCCTGTACGTCTGAGGCTCTCTGAAGCCGATCAGGAAGTCCTTGACAGCCATTCTCTTCTTACCGGCCAGCTGAATCTCTTCCACGGATATCGCTCCGTCAGCTGTGCTGAACGCAAGATAGCTCTTTCCGTCTGAAAGAATGGTTCCCGGTGCAGCTGAGGCGAGACCGTTCTGCTCCAGCATAGTCTGATAATCTTCGCCTGTCACCTTGACTGACTTATATATCTTGAGCTGGAGTATCTTGTCGTCCTTGGCAAGTTCTGTAAATGCTGCAGGATATGGGCTCAGACCACGGATGAGATTATATATATTCCTTGTCTTGCCGTCCCAGTCGATATGACAGAGCTCTCGTGTGAGCTTAGGGGCAGGATGAAGGATCTCCGAGCCCTGGATGAAACTCTTCTGTACTCTGAGCTCGACATTTCTGTCGATGATAGCTTCAACTGTGTTGACTACCAGCTTGGCTCCGATCTCCATCAGTTTGTCGTGAACGTCTCCGGCTGTGTCTTCCGGCTCGATACGGCAGTCGTATCTGTACATAATTCCTCCGGTGTCCATTCCCTCATCTATCATAAACGTCGTAACTCCGGTGGTTTTTTCACCGTTGATCACCGCCCAGTTGATAGGGGCTGCGCCTCTATACTGTGGGAGCAGAGCTGCGTGGAGATTGAATGTTCCGAGCTTCGGAATCTCCCATACTACCTTAGGAAGCATTCTGAATGCAACCACGGCAAAAAGATCCGGTTTCCAGGCCTTGAGGGCATCAAGGAATTCAGGGTCCTTGAGAGATATCGGCTGGAGTACAGGGATATTGTGCTCGACAGCATACTTTTTGACGGCGCTTTCATTGATCTTAAGGCCTCTACCGCTGGCCTTGTCGGCTACTGTCACAACTCCGACTACATTGTATCCGTTCTTTATCAGCTCGTCAAGCGGAGCCACTGCAAATTCCGGCGTACCCATATATACGATACGCGTCTTCTTGAACAATCCCATTATCTTGGTCTTTATTTTTTTGAATGCGTTCTTTATTGAGTCTGTGCTGAAGATCGCCGAGTCGTTGATTGCCTTCCAGGACAGGAAAAGACCGGTCGGAAGGAGAACATAACTTGAGAAGAATACTCCTGCAAACGGACCTACGGCACCGTCTCTGGCCAGCTTGGTTCCTGAAATGTCGATTACCCAGTATGCTACGAAGAACAATACGGATATGATAGCAGATACTCCCAGTCCTCCCTTTCTGATGATCGCACCTAATGGAGCGCCGATGAAGAAGAATATGAGACAGGCGATCGAAAGGGCGAATTTTTTCAGAATCTCGATGTCTATCAGTCTGAGAGTATAGTTGTGGTGATATCTGTATCGTGCAAATGATTCCAGGGATGTCTGGATCTCCTCGGCATTCTTCTTCGCTTTTTCCAATGCTGCGATCTCATCCTTGATCGTCTTCCATTTGCCTTCATCGACAGTCGTGAATGGGGTCGTAGGAATGCTCTTTGATGCAGTGTCCAGCTGGGCATTGTATCTCAGGGTTCTGGACTTTCTTATTGTGTTGAGATTCTCCTGTTTTTCTGTCGAGTCAAGTGTTCCTATGGAGTCCTGGCTATGCTGAAGCTGTTTCAGGTTCATTGACTTGACCTGGTCATCGAAACGGCTGGAGTCGGATTTCTGGAAAGCATAGTTTTCCAGAGGGATGATCATTTCCTGCTTGTGGAAGTCGATCTTCTGAAGCTGGAGGGTTGTGTCCCTGTACTTTTTGTTGTTGGTTTCTTCGTAATTGGTTCCGTCGTAGAGGATGAAGGTGAGGTAGGTCTTGTCCTTGGACATCTTCATCATTGCGGAGTCGGCGATGGTGAGGCTGGTGTTGCCCTTGTTTTTCGTGTGGTTGTATACCATCACGCCATTCATCATTCCGGTCTCGTCGTTATGCTCGTTGACTCGCAGGATATATCCTTCGATTCCGTTATAGAAGGTTCCTGTCGGTATCTTGATTTCATCTTTTGTCTTTCCGATGTCATCTCTGAGCGTATAGATCTTGTTATATGCCACAGGAATGAGGTCGTTTGACACAAAGAATGCTCCGATACTGATGACGGCGCAGCAGATACCAAGCGGTATGAGCACTCGCTGCAATGAGATTCCGGCTGCCTTGATGGCAAGAAGCTCGTTGTTCTCTCCGAGGGAGCCGAGGGTCATCATTGATGCGAGAAGTGTGGCAAGAGGCAGGGACAATGGGAGCATTGTCGCACTACCCCAGGCCAGAAACTCGAATATGACCTTCATACTCAATCCCTTGCCGACGAGCTCGTCGATGTAGAGCCAGAGGAACTGCATCACGAGGATGAACACGACGACAAAGAGGATCGCGAAAAACGGTCCTACGAATGATTTGACTATGAATCTATCTAAGCGCTTCACGATTATCTTGTAGCTGACTCTACCAGTTTAGCCAATGCTGCGGAAAGACCGTTCAGGTCCTTGCCTCCTGCTGTCGCGAGACCAGGCTGGCCACCGCCTCCTCCGAGGATAAGCTTTGCAGCCTCGCGGACATCGGCACCTGCATTGCGACCTGCCTTCACGAGGTCATCAGAGTACATCATAAGAAGCTGCGGCTTGCCGGCTGCCTCGAATGCTGCGGCTATCGCAAAGTTCTCTGTCTCCTTCTGGAGCATAAATGCAGCATTCTTGAGCATTACAGGGTCCATCGGAGTGTCGATTGTAACGAGACTGATGCCGTTGATCTCCTTTGCCATACCCTTGAGCTGAGCCTTGAGAGCTATTGTCTTCTCCTTGGCGATTTCTTCCATCTGCTTCTTGAATGCCTCGTTCTCCTCTACCATTTTTCTGATGGCTCCGGCAAGGTCCGGTACATTGTTGAAGAATGCCTTGGCTGTGCGGATGGTCTCTTCCATTGTGTTTACGAGAGCCTCTGCACCGACTCCGGTGACAGCCTCGATACGGCGCACTCCGGCGGCGATTGCTGATTCTGAGGTGATCTTGAAGAATCCGATCTGGCCGGTAGCTGCTGCGTGTGTACCTCCGCAGAGCTCGCAGGAATCACCGAATCTGATCACGCGTACGGTGTCACCGTACTTTTCTCCGAAGAGAGCCATCGCTCCCATCTCCTGAGCTTCCTCCATTGTCGCGTTACGGTTTTCGTCGAGTGGGTAGTTGGCTCTGATAAGGGAGTTTACACGATTCTCTACGAGGAGGATCTGCTCCTGGCTGAGCTTTTCGAAATGTGAGAAGTCGAAGCGGAAGTTCTTGTCACATACATATGAACCCTTCTGCTCCACGTGCGAACCGAGGATCTCACGGAGAGCCTGGTGGAGAAGGTGGGTAGCTGAGTGATTGTTCTCGATCTGAAGCCTTCTCTCTGCATCTACGTGGAGGCTGAAGCTTTCTGTGCAGTCTGCCGGAATGCGCTCCGCTACGTGGATGGTGAGATTGTTCTCCTTGATTGTGTTGATGATATTGATCTTTTCACCACTTTCTGAGAGGATGTATCCGGTGTCTCCGACCTGACCACCCATCTCCGCATAGAACGGTGTGCGCTCGAATACGAGCTGGTACATTGTCTTGTTCTTGGCTTTCACTGTGCGGTGGCGTGTGAGCTGTACGCCCTCGAGCTCAGTCTGGTCGTAACCGCAGAACTCGATATTGTCGCAGTGTGCGAACTCCACCCAGTCGCCTGACTCGATCGCAGTGGCGTTGCGGGCTCTGTCCTTCTGCTTCTGGAGCTCCACCTGGAAGCCTTCGAGGTCGATCTTGTAGCCCTTTTCTGAAGCGATGAGCTCTGAAAGGTCGATCGGGAATCCGAATGTGTCATAGAGTACGAAAGCGTCCTCTCCAGAGATTACCTTTGTCTCTGCTGACTTGGCCATAATGTTGTCCATCAGACGGATACCTCTGTCGAGTGTGCGGAGGAAAGCCATTTCCTCTTCCTTGATGACGCGCTCGATGAGGGTCTGCTGCTTGACGATTTCAGGATAGAACTCGCCCATATCGTCGATGAGCTGCTGTACGAGGCGGCAGAGGAAAGGCTCGTTGAATCCGAGGAAGGTGTAGCCGTAACGCACTGCACGACGGAGGATTCGGCGGATCACGTAACCGGCCTTTACGTTTGAAGGAAGCTGTCCGTCAGCTATTGAGAAACTGATAGCACGGATATGGTCAGCGATCACTCGCATCGCGATATCTTCCTGCTTGTCGATTCCGTACTTATGTCCTGAAAGCTCCTCGATCTTTGCAATCATACCTGTGAATACGTCTGTATCGTAGTTCGACTGCTTGCCCTGGAGAGCCATACAGAGACGCTCGAAGCCCATTCCTGTATCTACATTCTTGTTAGGAAGAAGCTCGAGCTCACCGCTCGCCTTGCGGTTATACTGCATAAACACGTTGTTCCAGATTTCGATCACAAGGTGATGGTCCTTGTTGACGAGTGATGCTCCGGGAACAGCAGCTCGCTCTTCATCGCTGCGGAGGTCAATGTGAATCTCCGAACAAGGACCGCAAGGACCTGTGTCACCCATTTCCCAGAAGTTATCCTTCTTGTTTCCGAGGAGGATCCTGTCCTCTGGAAGATGTTTCTTCCAGGCTTCCATAGCCTCGGTGTCAAGGCTTGTTCCGTCTGCTTCCGAACCTTCGAACACTGTTGCGTAGAGTCTTTCCTTGTCAAGCTTGTAAACCTCAGTAAGAAGTTCCCAGGCCCAATCGATAGCTTCGACCTTGAAGTAGTCGCCGAAGCTCCAGTTTCCGAGCATCTCGAACATTGTGTGGTGATATGTGTCGCGTCCTACCTCTTCGAGGTCATTATGCTTTCCGCTCACGCGGAGACATTTCTGGCTGTCTGCCACCCTCTTCCATTTTGCGGGGCTGTTGCCGAGGAACCAGTCCTTGAACTGGTTCATACCTGCATTGGTGAACATAAGGGTAGGGTCGTTCTTTACGACCATCGGTGCCGATGGCACGATCTGGTGACCTTTGGACGCAAAGAAGTCCAGGAAGGCTTTTCTGATTTCTTTAGAAGTCATATATGTTTTCAGTTTTATTTCCAATAAATAGCCGCTAAAGCCTATAGCGGCATAATAACTTGCAAAAGTACAATAAATTTCTGAAATGACGGCATAGGAGGGAATATTAATGAAGAAAGCCCGGCATAAACCGGACTTTCGCAGCAGGTTTTACCTGCGTATTAAACCAATTGATCTACTGGGTTGAATCATTTATTTGGGGAAAACGGCATACTCCATCTCAGCAGCGCGCAGGGCTATTTCCCTGGCAGTGTATACGTCTGTTCCGAGCGGCATATGGGACTGTGTTTTTCCAGGACACCAATAGGGAGAGTTACTGTTTTCGAACTTTTCTGAACAGCTTCCTTGAACTGGACTGCGGTCAGTTCTTCCATCTGTACGGAAAGATTCTGAGCCTGAACTCCAATGCCTGACAGGCAAAGGGCTAAAAGGAAAATGGTTTTCAGTGCTTTCATAATTATGTGTTTTATTCGCAGCTTTGCTTAATTTGTTGAAATAATCTAAATTAAAGCACTTTACGAATCATATATTTTTATTATCTTTGCACCTTGTATGTCTAAGAACAAAAGGTATATATTGAATCCGAGAACGCTTGTTTATGAAGTGAAGAAGCGTTCGAGGGTGTCGCGTGTCGCAAGAACCGTGATGCTGTTCCTCGTAAGCCTGTGTATGGCCGGTCTTTATTTCTGGCTTTACGGATCTGTGCTTGGACTTGAATCTCCTAAGACTCTGCTTCTGAAGAAGAAGAATGCTGAGTGGAGCTCCAGGATGGAGGTTATGAACAGGCAGCTTGACGAGTATGATGAGGCATTGGCGTCGCTTCAGATGAGAGATGACGACATCTACAGATCTATTTTCGGTATGGATGAAATTGCACCGGAAGTCCGCAATGCGGGTTTCGGTGGTGTGAACAGATATTCGCATTATGAAGGTATCGGCAGCAACGGACTTCTGAAAAAGACCGCCATCAGGCTGGATGTCCTGACCAAGAAGACTTATGTGCAGAGCCGTTCTTTCGATGAGGTGGCTCTTCTGTCAAAGAGGGCAGGCGATATGGCTTCCTGCATTCCTGCGATCCCTCCTGTGAATCCCGATCCATCCATATACAGGCTCTCAAGCAGTTTCGGTTATCGTTCCGATCCTTTCACCGGAAGGTCTACAAGGCATACCGGTGTGGACTTTGCTTTGAAGCCTGGCAATCCTGTCTATGCTACAGGTGACGGCGTGGTGGAGAGTGTGAAGTTCGAGTTCTTCGGTTATGGAAATCAGGTAGTTGTGGATCACGGCTTCGGATACAAGACCAGATATGCGCATCTTAAGTCTGTGGGTGTCGTGGAAGGAATGAAGGTCAAGAGAGGTGAGTGTGTCGGTTTGAGCGGTAATTCAGGAAGATCTTCCGGACCACACCTTCATTATGAAGTGTTGTACAAGGGAAGTCACGTGAACCCTGCCAATTATTACGATCTTTCCATCACTCCTGAGGAATACAGTACGATGGTACAGAATACTGCGGATGCTTCAGAGAAGATAACACTGCATCCTTCCCACAGGAGAAAAGACAAAGGACGCATATGAGCAGTCAATACATATTCGACAAAGACGATATAAAGTTCAGGAAGAAGAGAACATCAGTGTGGGCGGTTTTGCGCAGAATACTGGTGTTCTTTGTCGCTACTGCGTCAATGGCGGTATTGTATTATCTTATCTTTGCCCTCTTTTTCAGTACGGAAGAGCAGCAGCGTCTCAGGGATGAGAACAGGATGTATGAAAAAGAGTATCCTGAACTTCAGCGTAAGGAAGAACTTGTGTCTGATGTGATCGAGGGGCTGCGCCTGAAGGATGACAGGATCTATGAGGAGATATTCAGTATGTCAGCTCCGGATCTGGATCCTATATCCTCCGTGGATTTTCTCAATGGGATGGATTCTATTCCGGATACTGATATTGTCGTATATGCGGAGCGTAAGCTGGACAAGGCGGTTGCATCTGCCGGCGCGGTTGAAGCGAACTTTGCCAGGATAATGAAAGCTGTGACTGATTCGGGCTTTGTTATGCCGCCGATGACAAATCCGCTGGAGAACTTCTCTTTCGCTCAGACCGGAGCATCAGTAGGGGAGAAGATCAATCCTTTCTACAAGGTGCCGATAATGCATAACGGTCTGGATATGATTGCTCCGTCCGGGGCTCCTGTCTATGCTGCCGCAGACGGAGTGGTAAAGAATGTGATCCGTTCTCGCAAAGGGCTCGGCAATGTGGTGGAGATCGATCACGGTAATGGATATGTTACAAGATATGCCCATCTGGCAGATGTCGAAGTCAGAAAGGGAAGAGAATTGAAAAAAGGTGCGAGAATCGGCTATGTGGGCGTTTCGGGCAATTCATTCGCTCCTCATCTGCATTATGAAGTGTTGCGTGATACTCTGGTTATGGATCCGGTGAATCATTTGTTCGCATCTGTGACCCCGGACGATTATGTGAATATGTTGATAATGGCTGTGAGTACCGGACAGTCGCTTGATTGACACCTGGTGACATCCTGAGCGTGGCAAGGGATCTATAAATTATATGGTTATGGAAAAGTTTTTATACACAATCGGAGAAGTTGCGGAGATGCTTGGTGAAAGTACTTCCCTGGTCCGTTTCTGGGCTAATGAATTTCCCAAGTATATAAAGCCCCAGAGAAATGCAAAGGGTAACCGACTCTTTACAAAGGAAGATGTGGAGACCTTCAAGTATATCCACGTCCTGGTAAAGGTGGAGGGACTTACTCTCGAAGGAGCAGCCAAGAGACTCAAGGGTGATCGTAAGGATGTCATCAACAAGGCGCGTATCCTGGATTCTCTCAAGGCTATCCGTACCCAGCTTGCTGAGATCCGTGAGGAGCTCTGAATCACATAATATATAATATAGTATGGAATATAAGGTAAAGGATGTTATAAAGGTAATAGAAGACTTCGCCCCTCTTTCATTGCAGGAAGGCTGGGATAACAGTGGTCTTTGCATCGGCTCTCCGGAGTCTCCTGTCAGTTCGGTACTTTTCGGACTTGATTGTACTCCCGAACTGGTGGATGAGGCTGTTTCCTGCGGTGCCGATATGATAGTTACCCACCATCCGCTGATCTTTTCCGGATTGAAGAAGATTTCTCCGGACAATCCCGTCGGTGAAGCCGTGATAAAGGCCATACGTGCCGGAATCAGCATTTATGCGGCTCATACGAGCGCGGACAAGGTCATCGCAGGAGTCAGCGGAGCAATGGCTTCGAGGCTCGGTCTTGTCAATGTGAGCATTCTCGATGAAGATGGCGAAGGTACGGGCCTGGGTGTGGTAGGCGATCTTCCGGAGCCAATGACGGCGGAGGAGGCTGTGAAGCTGGTCAAGGAAAGATTTTCACTCAAGGTGATGCGTGCTTCCAGACCTGTGGACGGCAAGATATCACGTGTGGCTATGTGCGGTGGATCGGGTGGATCCCTTATCGGGGCTGCTGTCAGGTCAGGAGCACAGCTCTATCTCAGCGGAGACATCTCATACCACAACTTTTTCACTAATGAGGGCTTTATGATAATGGATATAGGCCATTATGAGAGTGAAATAGAGATAGTTGACATTTTATTTTCTTTGATAAAGAAAAATTTTCCTACCTTTGCGGTT
>JAGKTT010000035.1 GCA_021153285.1 Bacteroidia bacterium | reverse complement strand
ATGGGACAGAAGACTAATCCTATAAGCAACAGAATCGGTATCACCCGTGGTTGGGACTCTAACTGGGTAGGTGGTAACTACGCAGAGAAGATCGCAGAGGACTATGAGATCCGTAAGTATCTCTCAAGCCGTCTTGCAAAGGCATCTCTCTCAAAGATCGTTATCGAGAGAACTCTTAAGCTCATCACTGTAACTATCCACGCTGCTAGACCAGGTGTTATCATCGGTAAGGGTGGCCAGGCAGTTGACCTCCTCAAAGAGGAGCTCAAGAAGGTAACCAAGAAGGATGTTCAGATCAACATCTACGAGGTTAAGAAGCCAGAAGTGGACGCTACAATCGTAGCTGACTCTATCGCTCGTCAGATCGAGGGCCGTGTATCATACCGTCGTGCTATCAAGATGGCTATTGCATCTGCAATGCGTGTTGGTGCTGAGGGTATCAAGGTTCAGATCAGCGGTCGTCTCGGTGGAGCCGAGATGGCAAGAAGCGAGATGATCAAGGAAGGTCGTACACCACTCCACACATTCCGTGCTGACATCGACTACTCACTCGCTGAGGCTCACACTAAGGTAGGTGTTCTCGGTGTAAAGGTATGGATCTGCAACGGTGAGGTTTACGGAAAGAAGGATCTCTCTCCTAACGCTGGTATCGCAGCTCAGGCACAGCAGAACAACAGCAACAACAACCGTGGCGGACGCGGCAACGATCGTCGTCGTGGTGGCCGTGGCGGACGCAGAGACAACAACAAGTAATTGTTACTCTACAATATATGCCGAAGGGATGACCGAAAAGTCATCCCTTTTTTGTATATTTGCCCATTCGCAGCTCACTCATCCCCATCATCATTGCTTTAGGATATCAGTGTGACTAAGATCATTCTTGTTGAGAAGAATTTTCGATTGTCATTCAGAGGGCAGCAGCGACGTGAGAATCTATAAACCAAATATACTATAAACGTATGAAAACAAACAATTTCAGCCCCATTTCATATGGAGGGTATGAAACTCCAGCTATTCAGCTAACTGACATTCAGCCAGAAGGCCTTCTCTGCGAGAGCAACCATTCCGGCCAGTTCGAAGAGTGGGACGAAGAAACACTCGAATGGTAATTGTCGAACCTTTAATGAAGATCACTATGAAAAGAATCTATTCATTCATTGCGGCGGCACTTACTATCATTTCAGCCGCATCCTGCGTTCAGGAACTCGCAAACGGTCCCCAGCATCAGGAAGGTGCTGTGGTTTACAAGGCTATAGCAGAAGGTACTGATTCAAAGGCCGTCCTCGGAACCAATGAATCCGGCCGCCCTCAGTCGATGTGGGAGAAAGGTGACAAGATCACCATCCATAACGGAGAAAGAGGATATGAATTCACTACATCGTCAGAAGATTATTCGCCGATAGCGGATTTTGTATATAACGGTGACGACTTCTCAGCTGAGAATGGTGTCATTGCCGTATATCCTGCCGGAAATTATGATGCAGATATTGACGCCAGGTCAGTTATGGTGACAATACCTTCTCATCAGCAGGCAGTGGAGAATTCATATGACAGAAATGCAGTTCCGGCTGTAGCGTACTCTACCGATAATTCTTTGCATTTCTATAATGCCGGCGGACTCCTGAAATTCACTATGAATCAGATGAATGTCACCAAGGTCCGTTTCTCGTCAAATGAATCTGTCGTTACCGGATCCTATTATGCAATCTGTCGATCTGCACTGTCTGATGGACCGGGATTTCACTACAATTATATTTCCGATGTGCCTGAGTATAATATAAATTATGCTGAGCTTTATGCACCTGAAGGGGATACTTTCCACAAAGGCAGTACATATTATATATCAGCAATACCTGATACCTATGATGGATTCCATATCGAATTCTTTGCGGCTGACGGTTCCCTTGTCTTTGAGGCGAGATATAATGGAAAAGTTCATCTTGGTCGTGCGTCCATTCTGAATCTTGGAACCCTCGGTAAAGAAGGCTGGGATGGCAGCACAGACCTGATGTATGTAGTAGGTACGTACAACGACTGGAGACACGATAAGAATCTGTATCTCTTTGATTATAATGGAACAGAAAAATTCTACAGCGGTGTCGTTGACTTCAATGCCTATGCAAGATGGAGCACTGAAGTCAATGAGTTCAAGCTCACAGGCGGTGTCTGGGGCGTGGAAGAATATTCGCAGCCTGTAGAAACTGACCAATATGTAACAGAAACAAATGTTCTGGATCTGGTAGAAGACGGAGGAAAGAATATAAATGCTTATCAGCAATATAGATTCTACCATTTCACTCTTGATAAAAACAATTCCACTTTGACAAAGAACTATGCGTTCAATTCTATCGGAATAATTGGTACCTTCAGCGTCTGGTCTGAGGATGTGGATATGAATTACAATCCTGATACTCAGAGGTTCTGGGTGGATGTGGACTTTGCGGAAGATGGTGAAATGAAATTCCGTACTGACGATATGTGGGATGTATCCTTCGGTTATGATGACAAGTCCGGTTATCTTACTGAACAGGGAGATAATATTCTTTATACTGCAGGTCAGTACAGATTATATCTCAATATGAACAACTTGTCAGCAATTTCATATGAATTCAATGCCGAGGCATACGGAACAGAAGAGAATGCAGGTCAATGGGATCCTTGGGCAGATGAACCACAGCCGGATCCGGTTTCTGGCTGGGCACTCATCGGTGAATTCAATGGATGGAACGGTGATGCAATGATGACAGAAGTACAGCCGGGACAATGGGAAATCAAGGAATTTCCTCTCGAAGCCGACCAGCAGTGGAAACTCCGTAAGGACGGAAGCTGGGATGTGAATTATGGAGGACCTGGTGACGTCGAACCATATGAAATCGCCGTAGGACAGACATTTAAAGCGACCTCGTATGGAAAAAATATGGCTGTGTCCACTTCGGGAATGTATGATATCTACTTCAATGAAAATAAAGAAACCATCCTCGTCCTCGAGGCAGGTTCGCCTCTGCCAGAACCGGTAAGACTCGACTATGTCGACGAGTACGGTGTCAATCACGGTCCGGGAGTCGAGATCAACGGTGTGGTATGGGCACCTGTGAACTGCGGATATCACGAGACTGACTTCAAGTGGGGTAAGCTTTATCAGTGGGGTAGGAAGTATGGCCAGGGATATATAACTCCATACTATGCGGACAAAATAGGGTCAATTATCGAGCCAGGTCCTGTGAATATACTTGAAGGAGAGTCTATGAACAATGCTGATGTCTTCTTTGCCAGACTTGATTATCCGGATTCTGGAGTGTCTTGGCGTTCATTGACTTGGTCTAAGCAAAGTGCTGATAATCTTTGGAATGTCGGAACAGAGGAAAATCCTGTTAAGACAGAATATGATCCTTGTCCGGCAGGCTGGCGTATACCTACTTATATAGAGGCATTGTCATTAGAGTCAGCCACATCAATTTGGCTTAATGGATGGGAAGAATCATATAATGGTATGGCAGGTAATTGGATCAGTGATCCTAATAATACGTCTGCAAAATCATTCTTTCCTGCAGCAGGTTTTTTTGATAAAGCTGGTAGAGGTATAAATAGAAATCATATTGCAACTTATTGGTGTTCTCCATCTTCGGGGCAAAATTCTTTTATTTTGGGTAGTTCTTCAGAAGAAGAATTTAGAACAGGAGTTCACGCTAAAGTCAGTGGTTTAGGGGTTCGTTGTGTAAGAGATGCTTCAGAGCTGATACCAGTAGCTGATCTGACATTGTCTGATTCAGAATTGTCCATCGTACCAGGACAGACACATTCTTTGAGCGCAACTATTGCTCCATCAAGTGCAAATCACCAATACGCCTATTGGTATTCTGATAATCCGGATGTGGCTGTCGTCAGTCAGGACGGCAAGGTGAGAGCTGTGGCTCAGGGTACGGCAGTTATAACAGCGATTGCAGGAATGCATAGTGCTGAATGCGTTGTGACAGTTACTGGTGCTCCAGTCATTGATACTGAGACTGAAGAACAATTCGTCGGAACTTGGATTGGTACTATGTATGGAATGTTCCAGATGGCCCAATATCAGGATGTAAAGTTCACTGTAACTGCCGATCTGGAAGGTGGACTGATAGTCTCAGCCGGAATCAATCCTTATTTTACTATGAATGGTATTGATAGGGCAACGTATAAGGCTTCAGTAGAGGGTAATCAGCTGGTTGTCTATGCAGAGCAACCGGTTGGATACGATGATGTGATTCTTCTTGGTTTCAATCACGCAGATGCTAATGAGGCGACAGAGTATGACAATATTCGCTTCGCTCTGAATGAAGATGGAACATTGACTCAGCTTTATGCATTTGGCGCTTATACTGCATCCGGGGGCGGTTTTTATGAAATCTATAATGGCGGGGGAACCTTTGCAAAAGAAAAGAACTCTATAGAAGATATGCCTGAAATCGAACTGTAATAAAATGAACTCGGATTATGAAAAAGCTAGTTAATATTATATCGGTCTTGGCTGCGATGATATTCCATTGCAGCTGTATCAGTGAGGAAATCGTTCAGGATAAGCCGGCTTCCGGTATCAGAGTTTATTCGGACTGGGCAGAAACCCGTACCTCACATCAGTCTTCAAATGGAGTCACTTCTGTTTCGTGGGTAGAGGGAGACAAGATAGGTCTCTTTGCTGAGAATCAGTATAACCTGTGCTATATCGCAGAGAATAGCGGTTCATTCTCTGATTTTACTGCCAGCGATGTAAGCCTCGATGCGGCTGACGGTGATAAGGTGTTTGCCTACTATCCGTATGAGCAATGGACAGATCAGGACGGAAAATCGTTCCGTCTTCCGCTTACACAAGGACAGTGGAGCTCTGTAGGAATGTCTGGATATGATGCATTGTATGCAGAAGAAGCAGTAAGCAATAATGAACTCAACCTGAAATTCAAACACGTCTTTTCATTCCTTAAAATCACAGTGCCGACAGAAAGACTCGTGCGGGACAGTGAGTCAGGTTATTATGTGCTCAGGTTAGTCTCCAATGAAATGCTTTCAAATATAGAAGGTAACTTTAATATTGAAACAAAAGAACTTGACGCCAATTGTACTACAGACGTGTTATATATCATAGATGAAGATATTACAGGTAAGAGCAACGTGACTTGTACAGTGGCTATCCTGCCTCAGACAGGGGATGCGAACATCAGCATCTATGCCTGGGCAGATAACTTTTCGGTAGAAAATCTTTTACATACCATTGATGTTCCGGATAGCGGACTGGAAGCAGGTAAAGTTTATACGCTCAGGATAAAAAAGATACTACCGGATTATGTCGACGAATACGGTATCAACCACGGTCCTGGAGTCGATATAGACGGAGTTGTATGGGCGCCGGTAAACTGCGGATATCACGAGACTGACTTCAAGTACGGTAAGCTTTATCAGTGGGGACGAAAGTATGGTCAGGGGTATAATGATGATAATTACAGTGATTCGGTTATTCCTGAACTGAGACAGGCACAAGTGTATCTTTCTATGGGCCAGGAAGATACTTATGAGAATTATTTTTTCTGGGGAAATGTTGACTGGACTTATGAGAGATATGATCTGATGTGGAATGCCGGTAGTGATTCAGCTCCTGTAAAAGCTGAAAATGATCCTTGTCCTGATGGATGGCGTGTACCTACTTATGAAGAGATGTATATGAGTGCAGTCAGAATCAATGCCTGGAGTACAGTTGAGGGGATCTCAGGATTGATCATATCAGATATACCATCTTTTTTCCTTCCTGCTGCGGGATATCGTAAATGGGATGAACCATATTCTTCGGACAGAGGTACTCGCTGCACCTATTGGACTTCTGAGCCATATGAAAATGGTGCTATACTGCTGCAAATGACAGGGAATGGTGGAAACTTCTATTATGGGTATAGGACTATGGGTGCATCTGTACGCTGTGTAAAGGCTTATTCAGAAATTATTGTGCCTGTGGAAGGAATCACCCTTGATAATACATCAATATCAATGTCAGTTGGTGATGATTTTATGCTTTCTGCTACAATTTCTCCTTCAAATTCTACTCATAAAAATGCATATTGGTATTCTAGGAATCAATCTGTAGCAACCGTAGATCAATATGGAAGAGTGACTGCAGTTTCTGCTGGTAGAGCTATTATTACGGCTACGGCAGGAACAAAAGTCGTGGAGTGTGAAGTAACGGTGACAGAGACAATGCTAGACTACATCGACTATGTCGATGAATATGGCATCAATCACGGCGAGGGAATCAAGATTGGCAAAACGGTCTGGGCCCCTGTTAACTGCGGATACCATGCAGCTGACTTCAAGTACGGCAAGTTGTACCAGTGGGGCAGGAAGTATGGTCAGGGATATGATGGGAATCTATATGATGGTGATTGGAATCAGACTTATTCTGACTCATATGTTCCTGAAATAGTATCTGGTCCGGTATCCTTGTCGACCGGTCAGTCAAAGGCTAACGAGGATAAGTTCTATTATGATTCATCTTATCCATGGGATTGGTGCAGTTCTCAGGATAATAAGTTATGGAATTCGGGTTCAGAGTCTAATCCACTCAAGACAGAATACGATCCATGTCCGGAAGGTTGGCGTGTCCCTACTTATGCAGAGCTTGATGAATTGAATAACAATTATTCATCTTGGACAACTAATGAAAATGGTCAGCCTGGTTATTGGTTCAGTGGTCCGAATTCATATACAGCAACTGTGCCTCAGGTATTTTTCCCTGCTGCCGGCAACGGTTACTACGACGGCGGCAATGCCAGCAATCGAGGCGTCAGCGGCCGCTATTGGTCATCGAGACCTGACGACGCTTACGCTAACTTCCTCGGCTTCGACGACAGCATAGTAGGTATGGGCAACAGCTACCGCGTGCATGGGTACTCTGTCCGATGCGTTCAGGAATAACTATCTCAAATATCTGTAAATAAATCTTTTTGTTTAAAAATGGACAGCATCAGTAATTCGTGATGCTGTCCATTTGTCTATGTGAACCAACCTGACAATGAAGACGTAACGCATTTCCTTCGAACACAATGACTCTCTCCTCCTTCTCTATGTTATGCTTCTCTGTGTTCCAAGGTGTTAGGTGTAGCCGTGCAGGAAAAGCGATGAATGATATCATCCGTTTGTATCAGATTGTAATGAATCTTTGACTGAAGAGATTGATGTCACGTTCCTGAGCGCCGAGCCTCTTGGCTACTTTCTGCCAATCCCTAAGGGCAAGTTTGACACTCAGGATTATTTCTTCTGCCTCCTCCTTCGGAATAAAATAATCTTCAGATGCATTCAGTAAGGCAGTGAGATCGGATTCATTCGTATATCGTGAAATCATTATGCCTTGATACATATTGAGTGTCGGATTCAGGTCAAACGCTGGTGAGAGCGTCCATCCTTTAGCGGTAAGCAGGAATCCGTGATTGCGAAAATGGTCATCAGAGTTTCCGATACAAATGTTGAAGGCTACACGACGATATAGTTCCCGAAGATTGTCATCGACATCTGTGCATCCGCGAATGATAAAGTCAACAATGTCCAGATATCCGTATCCTTCGTCTGCTCCTGTGCCGTCTTTCAATCCGAGCATAGTCAAGGCTGACGCATAATGAATACGTCTGCTGTCATCTGTTCGGTCGTATCTTTTTGAAAGAAGTGTATGATATTCAGACCCAACCTTGACTGCACGGGTTACCGGAACATTTATTCCTGCTTTTTTTGCAAGAATATGTGCGATGTGTTCCCAAAGTTCCACATCGTGGGAGTCGTTGCGTGATGGAAACTTAGCCATTTTCATTAATCCATCTTCGTCGATTATGTTGGCCTTGGGTCTGGCACCACCAAGTGAAGTTCCAGGATTGTGAAGCTGGTGAATCCATTTCTTATCCACGAGAATGCCCTTTTCTTCAGCTTCCTCGATTGCGTGGCTGGCTGCAATGAGTTCCCGCAGACAGACAATCGGTGGGATACCGAGGCGGTCTGCCGTGTTTATAAAGACCCCGTCAGGGGTTTCAGAAAATCTGAATCCTCCCATTCTGGATTCATCCTCGATTCCCATAATCATATCGAATGATGTGAGATTTCTGACAGGTCGTCCTTCCTCTTTTGCCAAGGTCTGTTCTCGTCTTTTCATAAGTGTCGTACCCCACCTGTCCGGAAGAGAATCAGAGAAGCAACCGAAGATTTCCTTACCAGGCTGAGTGTACTGTATGCCCGGATAATTACGTATATCCTCACTCAAAAGTATTCCTGCGTACTTCTTCAGCCAGTCATTCGAATACTTGAATGAATAACTCTGCGAACCCCTTATGCTTTCATAGCCGAGTTCGCCGACAAGCATCGGTCTCTCTATCCAATCGAAGTCTGCATATACAAATAATTTAGTCATCTTTCTATTTCTTTGATGCCCTTTCGCGGTTAACCATAGCTATGTCCTGGAGTTCTTTGCCGAGCTTGTCTTCCTTGGCAATGAACAATATGTCATCTTCAAGCTGTAGAGCGTATAAGACACGCAGATAGATTCCGATAGCTACCGTCGGACTACCTTTCTCTATCCGGGCCTCCGTCAGTTCAGAGCACATAGCCCGTTCTGCCACCTGTGCTCTGCTAAGATTACGCCTGAGTCTGGCAAGCTTGATCTGCTCGCCGACAATCCTCATATTCTCTTCAAGCCTTCTTGGAAGACGTGTTGCCATTGTGCTCTTTCCCATATCAGATGCTTAATGTATCATATAATATGCAAATATAGCAATAATTCTTAATTATATGATATGTTGTTAATTTTTGTGGGTCAGCCGCAAAAGTATGTGTTTCGTTAAATTACTTGCACCTTTTTACATATAAATACAAGGGTTATGGCAGTCGATAATCACCTGTATAATCCTGGATGCGCTGCTATGAAGCTTAATTTGAGTCGCTACGAAACCTTGAAACACAAAGCCACTTGCATTTTCAGCTCAGCGTCTATCTTCTCACGCAGTATCTGCAGACACGTTGTGAGTAATGCAAACAGTTATCACATACCAGATAGTATCTTTACTGTCAGTTCAGCTAAGGGTCGAAGAACTAAACATAAGTGACACCGTCGGTCCCTATATAAGACAAAGTGTGGTCTCAGGGTCACAAAAACAGTTCAAATTGATACCAAAACAGGAGCGTCGGTACCAGGAAATCAAAGAAGAGGCACCGACGCTTCAATTTCATTGCACCGCGGTCGGCAAATACGGCTGCCGACCGCTCAATCTCGTCGTGCGCGAGCTCAGCCCAAGGGCTCTCGCACGGCGGATTGTCAACGTTTCGGTCCGATTATGAACAGTCGCAGTCGGGTATCTGGTTACTCCGTCCGCTGCGTCCAGGAATAGACAATCGAAAGCACGGAAATGCCCGTTTTCGTGCTTTGGAAGCAGTTTTTGTTCATCGAAAGCACAAATAAGCTCGTTTTTGTGCTTTCGATGAATCTTATTTATTATCTTTGAGGTTGTTTAAACGATAATGGATTATGAAGATCAGATCAATTCTTTTCGCGACTCTTGGTGTCGCAGTTATGGCTTCTTGCGGTGGCAAGGTGTCGGATGTAACAAAGATCAGCGGTACAGTGGTGCCTGAGGGCATTTCTGAGGTAAATATCGTGGTGGGTGAACTTGTGGATACGCTTGTGCCTGTCGTTGACGGAAAGTTTTATATTGAGCTTCCGGCTGACATTACAACGATCGCAACTATTTCCGCTGCGGATTACGGAACCAGTTTCATTCCTGACGGAACTCCATTGACAGTTGTGCTTGATGAGGAGACTAAGATAACTTCTGCTTACCCTGAGATTTCAGTAAATGAGAAGCTTGTCGCTTTCAATGAAACGTCAGAGGCTTATGTAGAGAAGTATCGTTCTACCCAGCAGGAGATCAGAGATGCTGAAGATAAGACTGAGCAGGAGAAGGAACAGGCTCTCAATGAGTTCTATGAAAGCTTTTTTGCTGAGTACAAAGAGTATAATGTGAAGACTTATACCGAGAATACAGACAATTTCGTGGCGCTTTACGCTCTTCAGGGTCTTATGGGTGAATTTGAGGATCCTGAACTTGATTCTCTTCTGAATCTTCTCGTCCCAGCTCTTCAGGAGCATAAGTTCGTACAGGGTATGCAGAAGGCTATCAAGGCAAGAATCAATACTGCAGAGGGTAAGCCTTTCATCGATTTTACAGTGAATTCTGTTGTAGGAATGACCCGTAGCGTTCCTCCGCAGCCTAAGTATGCAGAGGTGAAGTTCTCGGATTATGTCGGCAAGGGCAAGTATATCCTCGTGGATTTCTGGGCTCCTTGGTGCGGCCCTTGCAAGAGGGAGATTCCTAATCTCAAGGCAGTATATGACAAGTATGCAGGCAAGAACTTCGATATCCTCAGCATCGCTGTATGGGAGCGTCAGCCTGTACAGGTGACCATCGACACAGCAGCTGAGCTCGGTATGAACTGGTCGCATATCAATAATGCCGGCAGTGTTCCTACTGAAATCTACGGTGTAGAAGGTATTCCTCACCTTATGCTCATCGGTCCTGACGGCACTATCCTCAAGAGAGGTTTCCACGGTGCAGAGGGCATCAATGCTGCCGTAGCTGAATATCTTGATTAGTGAATATTCAAGAAAAAATAAAACTCTTTCCACATTCCCCCGGTGTCTACAGATATTATGATGCTGAGGGGAATGTGATTTATGTGGGTAAGGCCAAGGATCTTCACAAGAGGGTTGCGCAGTATTTCGTGTCCCCTGAGCGACTTACCCGCAAGACTGCCGTGATGGTGTCTAAGATTGCTGATGCCGAGTTCACGGTGGTGGAGTCCGAGGCAGATGCCCTGCTGCTTGAAAACAATCTCATCAAGCAGTTCAAACCGCGCTATAATATCCTTCTGAAGGATTCCAAGACCTATCCGTGGATATGCGTGAGCAATGACGATTTTCCAAAGGTGTTTCTCACAAGGAGGTTTGCCAGGGATGGGTCGCGTTATTTCGGACCTTACAGCAGCGTGGTTCACGCCCGTAATCTCGTGGAATTCTTCCACAATGTTTATCCGCTGCGTACCTGTAACCTGAAAATCACCTCGGATGCCATTCTTCGCGGAAAATTCCGTCCTTGTCTGAAGTTTCATATAAGGAAATGTCTGGGCTGCTGCATCGGAGGAATTTCAAAGGAAGAATACAATCAGAATATCGAGGAGATTGTAAGGCTTCTCAAGGGCGGTGGCCGTGAGATAATCCAGCATTATAAGACCTTGATGCAGGAAGCTGCTGCCAATATGGAGTTCGAACAAGCCCAGATCTATAAAGAAAAGATGCTTTCTCTCGAACAGCATTACAGCAAGTCTGTGATAATGAGCTCTATAGTGGGAGATGTGGATGTGTTTTCGCTGATTATCGACGGTCCGGAGGCCTTCGGAAATTTTATGAGGATCAGAGGAGGAGCTGTGGTGCAGTCACTGAATCTTGGCTTCAAGCTGATGATCGAGGAGCCTCAGGAAAGTGTTCTGGCTATGTTTATCGGAGAGATACAGTCCAAGTTCGGTATCCTTTCCCGTGAGATAATTGTTCCGTTCAAGCCTGATATGGAGCTGGAAAATGTGGAATTCCGCGTTCCGGTCAGAGGAGACAAACTCGCATTGCTTGAACTCAGTGCCAGAAATGCAAAGGAGATGCGTCTGAATGCCCTTAAGCAGCAGGAGCACACCGACCCTGATGCATACAAGAATATGGTTATGGAGTCCCTGCAGAAGCAGATCGGAATGAAGGAACTGCCGATGCATATAGAATGCTTCGATAACTCCAATATCCAGGGAACCAATCCGGTCTCTGCTTGCGTGGTTTTCCGTAATGCTGTCCCATCCAAGAAGGATTACAGGCATTTCAAGGTAAAGACGGTGGTCGGTGCCAATGACTATGCTACGATGAAGGAGGTCGTGAACAGACGCTACTCCAGAATGCTGCAGGAAAATCCAGAGGATCTGCCTCAGCTTGTGGTAATCGATGGCGGCAAGGGACAGCTGGCGTTTGCATACGAGGCCTTGGCCGAGCTGGGATTGACGGATAAATTGACTATAATTGCTTTGGCTGAGAGGATGGAGGAAGTATATAGGGTCGGGGATCCGTATCCGATGTTTATCGATCGTAATTCGCCGGCACTCAAGGTGTTGCAACAGATAAGAGACGAGGCCCACCGTTTCGGCATCACTTTCCATCGCAAGCTCCGTGGCAAGGCTCAGATCGAGTCTGCCTTACGCTCGATCAAGGGTGTGGGGGAGAAGACCGAGCAGAGATTGCTTCTGAGGTTCGGAAGCGTGGCGAGGATTGCTGCAGCTTCCCGGGAGGAACTTTCGGAACTTGTGGGACCGCAGCTGGCAGCGCTGATATTGAAAGAACTCAATAAGGAATATGAATAATAAGGTATTGTCTCTGTATGATTGGTTCCTGATAACGGGAGTCATTGTTTCGAATGTTGTCTATTCGCTGATGACAGGAACTTTGGATGTTCTGGGCTCATTGGCCGGCATCACGGGAGTGCTGTGCGTCGTGCTGGTGGCAAAGGGTAGTATCTGGAATTATCTCTTCGGCCTGGTCAATGTGTCATTGTATGCATATATTTCATATAAAGCGTCTTTGTACGGTGATGCAGGACTTAATGCACTTTACTATCTGCCGATGCAGTTCATTGGATGGTGGCAGTGGCGAAAGAGAGGAGCGGCAGTATCCAAGGCTGAGGCGGATGAAAATGGGGTACAAGTGAAGGCGAGAAGGTTCAATTGGAGACAGAGAGCAGTGCTGGCATTCAGCTGTACGGCTGCAGTGGTGGCAATGGGATTTGTACTGAAGGATCTCGGTGATCCGCAGCCTTTCAAGGATTCTGCTACTACAGTTCTGAGTATCGTGGCCCAGGCCTTGATGGCGCTTGCCTTTATGGAGCAATGGGCATTATGGATCATTACCAATGTCATCAGTGTCGTTATGTGGAGCATCTGTGTGGCTCGTGGAGAGGCTCACGCAGGGGTGATGGTCATAATGTGGGTGTTCTATCTGCTTAACTCTATCAACGGTCTCAGAGTCTGGCTGAAGCTCAGCAAAAAGTCGTATATGTCGTAAAATTTTCTTTTTTCGATTTTTTTTATTTAATTTGCACCGATTTTTAGCGCAAATACGTGTAATAAAATACTAATTATTAATTAAAAAACTAACGTTATGGCTAATATTGCAGAAGACGTAAAGGCAATCATCGTTGAGAAACTCGGCGTAGATGCTTCTGAGGTTACTGAGACAGCAAGCTTTACAAACGATCTCGGTGCTGATTCACTTGACATCGTTGAGCTCATTATGGATTTCGAGAAGAAGTTCGATATCGAGATTCCAGATGATGACGCTGGTGACAAGATCGCAACTGTAGGCGATGCTATCAAGTACATTGAGGACAAGGTAAACGCTAAATAGTTTCCGTCTGAAATAAACAGAAAGGGCAGGTCGGTCGACCTGCCCTTTCTTGTTTATTGTCCGTATTATTCTGCAGTCTTTGGTGCTGAGAATGTGATCTTCAGCTGAGGCTTTGCACCGGCTGCATCAGGACCGTTGAGGACTCCGTAGTAATATCTGTCCTTATCGAGCTCCATTGTGGCGGTTCCTGTAGAACTGCTGCCGTATGAGTTTGCATACATTGCCATCATATAGTAGTTGTAGTAGTTACTGCCATATCCATATCCGCCGTAACCGCCGTAACCACCATAGCCGCCGTATCCACCGTATCCGCCATAGCCGTATCCATATCCGTATGGATCGTACATCATACTGTTATAGTATGAATTATACAGAAGGTTCTGGTAGTAATCGTTCATCGAATTGTTGCTGTTTGAACTTTCCTCTATCTCCTCGTGCATAATCAGGAACCAGATATCGTATTTTTCGATGTTCTTTTCGTAATCCTTGTCATTTTCATCCAGCTTGAGGATCTCCTGTACGTGATGGCTGACGTCTGGGGAATAGATGGAGAGCGAGCGGTTTATATCGCCCTGATTCTCACTCTCTATGCTTGAATCTGTCAGTCCTGCATAAGATACATAGCCTCCTTCGGAACTTCTGAGTCTTACTGTCGGACTGAGTACCGTAGGATATGTGTCAAGTGCGTCATAACTGCCTTCCACGTCATATGGGAGAATGATTGTAGCCTTGTTGATGACCACCTCTGAAGGGTCTTTGATTCCGGCCTGAGCGATCTGCTCATTGAGGATTCTCTTGATTTCCTTGGCTTTCACTACAGGCTTGATTCCGCTACCGCCTTCGATATATATCTTATCGGTTGCCACAACGCCGTCTTTCTGGAATTCTCCGTATGTCTCGTGCTCGCTGGCATTGAATGCAAACTGGGTAGGATACTGCTGTGCGTCCTCTTTCATAAACTCTGCCGGTCCGAAGAAGAAGAGGAAAGAAGTGTCAACAGGTTCACCCTTATATTCTGCGGTGAACTTGAGCTCTGCATAATTGCCTGCAACATAGCCGTTTGATGTAGTGATGCCGAGCTTGAACATATTGATTCGTCCACCCTCTCCGGTAGGAAGGTCTGTGGTGATGTAGATGCCGGGTACCTGCTGGACATAAAGATCCATACTGTCGAGATCGGCTTTCTTTACCTGTTCTATAAATCTTTTCGTGAATTCTCTGCTGAAGTCGAATGAAAGGGAATCACCTCCGTCATATACAGGAGTTCCTACAGTGATCTGCTTTTCCGTGTTCAGATATTGGGCACGGATTTCAGGATTCATAAATGCTCCCGTATAAAGTACAGTAGAGTCCAGGGCCTTCTTCAGCTCTGAGACGTGTACGTTCTGAAGCATTCTGAGCTGTTCCTTTCTTACCACAGACAATGTGTCTCGGACAGCTGTGAAATGGAACTGTCTGATCTGGAGGTTCTCGCCGAAGTCAAGTGTGTCATATAACGGTACGAGTGTGAAGCTGGTACTTTTGACGTTTGTGCCGAATCTGCTGTCACTTACAGCTCCGAATGTGAATCTGGTAGTGCTGTAGCCTGAAAGACTGTCGGACATCTGCATACGTATCTCCTTGAGCTCTGCAGCTTCAGGGGTGTATACGTCCCATTTCTGATCGGTCGGGATGAAGTTCTCTCCGAGTTCTTCGTTGATGTCTATGCAGGATGCAGAGCCAAGCAGTATCGCACCGATAGCCGCAAGGCGGCTGACTCTGCCTAAAAAATTGAAATTCATTATAAATTGTCGTAAAAACTGTTGTAATCTTCAATATATGAACCGTCTGTCATTGATTCTGCCTTGTAAGCGAGCATCGGAAGTCCTGATTCCTTGCAATATCTGACAATTTCTTCGTTCACATCGGCTGATCCGAGTATGATGCCGTCAGAATAGTCGGCAGCGAGCTTCGCAAGATTTATGCCAGTAGGGTCTGAAAGCACTTCCACATCCTTGTCGGTCACGCTGCCGAATGGGATCCTCTCCTTGAAGTCGGCAGGGAATGAGGCAGGCGTGTCGTCATATATTGAGAGAACGACCTTGCTGTTGGAGAATATAGGGTCGTCGATGTATGCCTTCTTGAGATATATCGGAAGTATGTGGGATATCCAGCCCTGACAATGGATCACATCCGGAGCCCAACGGAGCTTCTTTACAGTCTCGAGTACGCCTCTTGCAAAGAAGATGGCTCTCTCGCCATTGTCCTTGAAGAACTCGCCGTTTTCGTCGCAGTATACGCTCTTGCGATGGAAATAGTCCTCATTATCAATGAAATATACCTGCATTCTGGCTGCAGAGATAGATGCTACCTTGATTACGAGCGGTCTGTCTACTTCGTTGATGACGATATTCATTCCTGAGAGTCGGATCACTTCGTGAAGCTGGTTCTTTCTCTCATTGATACAACCGTATCTTGGCATAAATGATCTTATCTCCTTCTTCCTTTCCTGGATGCCCTGAGGAAGGTATCTTCCTATGTTCGCAATCTCAGATTCCGGAAGATATGGTGTTATCTCCGAATTGACGAACAGAACTCTTTTGACCGAATTACCCATACTGCTTAATTTTAATGACAAAATCAGTACAAAGGTAAGATTTTTTTTTGATATTTCATTATCTTTGGCCCCAATTGGGATTATCGTATGAGTAAAGCAGAGAATAAGATAATGCGCAGGAGGCTTATGAATGCCTATCTTTCATCAGTGATCAGCATAAGTCTGGTCCTGCTGCTGGTGGGTGTGGCGAGTATGCTTCTTGTCAATGCGAAGAGTGTCTCCGACTATTTCAAAGAGAATATGCAGGTGTCAGTGCTGATGAAACAGAATGTTTCGGATGAGAAGGCTTTGGAATTCAGGGAAATGCTTGAGGATGAGAGATATATAAAGAGTACGACATTCATTTCCAAGGAACAGGGTCAGAGGGAACTGGCTGCACAGCTCGGAGAGGATTTTCTGGATGTGTTCGAGACTTCTCCCATACCGGTGTCGATCGATGTCACTCTGACGGCGGACTATGTTTCCGCTGACAGCCTGGAAATGGTCAGGGCAGAGATATCTGAAAGTTCTCTTGTGGATGAGGTGGTTTACCAGCGTTCTCTTGTGGATGCCCTGAATGCCAATCTCAGCAGGATTTCCTTCATTCTGGGAATATTCATCGCTCTTCTTCTCTTCATTTCTTTCGTGCTGATAAACAATACCGTACGACTGAATGTCTTTGCGAGACGCTTTACCATTCATACAATGAAGCTTGTGGGGGCGACGAGGTCGTTCATCCGTGCTCCGTTCCTTGTCCAGTCTGCATTTCAGGGATTGTTTGCGGCTTTTATCGCCATCATCATCCTTGTGGGACTTATGTTCCTTATGCGAAGCGAGTTTTCGCAGCTTTTTGAAATATTCAGAATGGATCTTCTGCTGATCGTAATAGGTATCGTGATCGCCTCCGGTCTGGTTATCTGCCTGGTCAGCACATACTTTGTAGTGAACAAGCTTATTTCTCTCAGAAAGGACGAACTTTATTATTAAGATAAAATGGAAAACAACGCAAAAATGGCAATTACTCCGAAAGGACTCAAATATCTCCTTGTCGGTCTTATCGTTATGATTTCAGGATACATCCTTATGATGGGAGGTGGCAGCGAAGATCCGGAAGTCTTCAATTATGCGATGTTCGATTTTCGCAGGATGGTGGCAGCGCCGATTGTCATAATACTTGGAGTCGTGATCGAGATAGTCGCGATAATGGGAGTGTTCAGATCGAAGAAGGAGGAATAGTATGGAGTGGTTTGAAGCTGTGCTTCTCGGTCTGATTCAGGGACTTACGGAGTTTCTGCCGATCAGCAGCAGCGGGCATCTCGAGATCGGTAAGGTCCTTCTGGGTGTAGAGACTCAGGATGATCTTCTTTTTACGACAATGGTCCACGCTGCTACTGTCCTAAGCACGGTAGTCGTGTTCCGCAGGCAGATATGGGATCTTCTGAAGGGCTTTTTCTGCGGGCTTAAAGATTGGAAGATTGCAAGGGACGAGTCGGGTAAGAGATTCCTTGTCTGCAACGATCAGACAGACTATCTTCTGAAGATTGTTCTTTCTATGCTGCCGGTAATGGTGGTAGGCCTGTTCTTCAAGGATTCTGTGGAGTCACTCTTCGGCTCGATTCGCGTAGTGGGAGGTGCCTTGATTGTTACGGCCGTGCTTCTTTTCTTCTCGGACTATGCTTCAAGGCCAGGAAGGAAGTCAATATTTCCAGCCAATGAATACAGGAACGGCATTTCGTACTGGCAGGCATTTGCAGTCGGTCTGGGACAGGCTTTCGCTGTGGTTCCCGGTCTATCCCGCTCCGGAACGACCATTTCGACAGGACTCATATGCGGAGTCAGAAGGGAAGTTATGGCCCAGTTCTCGTTCCTTATGGTTCTTGTGCCGATTCTTGGTGAGACGTTTCTTGAAGTGATTGGAGGTGAATTCGGAGCCTCGTCTGTCGGTTCCCTTGCGCTGGCTTTAGGTTTTGTGTCGGCCTTCCTGTCAGGACTTTTCGCTTGCAAGGTAATGATTGCACTTGTGAAGAAGGCTAAACTCGGCTGGTTTGCCCTTTATTGCCTTATTGCGGCAGCCTGCATATTCATTTTTGCTTGATTGGCATATGATGAATGTCGTCAATTGTCATTGTGAGGAGCATTTTCATTTATGATAATGATGGACGTCATCATTGACATTATGAGAGATGTCTTCGTTGTCATTATGAGGAGCATTTTCATTTATGATAATGATGGACATCATCATCGACATTATGAGAGATGCCTTCGTTGTCATTATGAGGAGCATTTTCATTTGTCATTATGAGGAGTATTTTCGTTTGTCATTATGAGGAGCGTAGCGACGTGATAATCTTAATGTTATGAGAAAAAAACATCTTACATATTTCGTCTCGGACGTCCATCTCGGTCTACAGGTCGCTGATCCAGCCGGCAGGGAGCGTCGCTTTGCGGATTTTCTGAGGAATCTTCCGGATGAAACGGAAGCATTGTATATGTTGGGAGACATCTGGGACTTCTGGTACGAGTATAGAGATGTGGTTCCTAAGGGATATGTAAGGGTTTTTGCCGCCCTTCAGGAACTTATGGACAGGGGAGTGAAGGTGTATTTCTTCCAGGGCAATCACGATGTCTGGACTTACAGCTATTTCGAGGAACTTGGAATGGTCAAGCTGACTCAGCCGTATGTGGTGGAAATCGCTGGAAAGCGTTTCTGTCTGGGACACGGAGACGGTCTGGGTCCGGTACCTTCCGGATATCGTTTCCTTCGCGGACTTTTCCATAACCGTCTGGCGCAGATACTGTTCAGTATCCTTCATCCTTGGATTGCATTCAGATTCGGCAACGGGTGGTCCAGGAACAATCGTCTGGCTCACGATCTGAAATATGAGTTCGGAGGCGAAACCGAGCCTCTGTATAAATTCGCATCGGATTTTGCTGCAGGGAATGATGTGGACTATTTCATCTTCGGACATTATCATTGTCAGGTTGATATGACAATGCCTTCAGGAGCCCGCTTCCTTATATTGAAGGATTGGATCAATTCTTCGCCGTATCTCTGTTTCGACGGCACGGATCTCATTTGATGTGATGCCGTCTCTCTTTTTCTTACCGTTTTCCTTTCTTTTCCTTCCTGTCGTTCTGAACCTGCTTCCTCATTGTCGTCTTGTCGTGCGAAGTTTGTTCTTGTCGTCCGGTGTTACTTCACCTTGTCGTGCGAAGTTTTTTCTTGTCGTCAGGCGTTACTTTACCTTGTTCTCCGGAGTTTATTTCCTTGTTGTCATTCTGAGGAGCGAAGCGACGTGAGAATCTATCTGTATTTCTCCGGAATAGGCATCTCGGGCGGATCTTTCCAGAATATCGACCAATAGAATGCAGGGAAATCTCCTGCTTCCCAGATCTGTACCAGTTCTTCCGTTGCGGCATCCTCACCATCGGGATCATACGGTTTCTTTAGATCTGATCCGAACATCTTGGCTATGCCCTGCCAGAATCCAGCGGTAATTCCGCTTTTGTATCCTTTTATTATATTGTAGGAAGATTTTCCGACTTCTCTGTCAACGAGTTTCATTATGAGGGCTCCCTGACTGACTGTCAGGCTTCTCATCTGACTTTCGAAGACTGAGAAGAGCTCCTTCTGGACCTTATTGATATATTTTTCCCTTTTTACGCCTTTGAGATTGTCAGCGGCTATCACGCTGTCTGCTTCCACTACCAGTTTCTTTGCTACAAGTGCGTATGGATAGGCCTTGCTGAAATTGTGCACAAGACGGTAATATTGTCTCCATTCCCTTCCTTTCATCTTCGGAAGTCTCGAGTATACCTTGGAGGCTCTGATCTGATCGATGTATATCGTGTCATTGCCTTCGACAATGAATTCCATCACTCCTTCCTGCTTCGGGCTGATCTTGGGTCTCACCTGCTCGACTGTAACCTGTTCTTTCTTTTTCTTCTTGAACAATTGCGCGTGACAATCCATCGCCCCTCCAGCAAGAAGGACAATGGCAGTCGCAGCAGCGGTAATATGTCGGAACAATTTTCTCACGGTGCAAAATTAGCAAATCGTCCATTATCTGCAAATTCCTTGCCCAATGTGCGAGCAGCTCCCTCGTCCAATAGTAGCGTCGGTGCCCGGAAGCAGAAATCGGTGCACCGACGCTGTCGTTTTTGCTGCTGTGGCCTTGGTTTCTGGTAGCGTGGGTACCTAGAACGGTAATTTCGTGCACCCACGCTATCTGGAGTGTTTTCGGGTTCTCTTACATTGCCAGACATCTTCGTATCTGTGCTTCTGGAATATGATATTGTCTGTAAAGCTGATTTCCGATTTCCTGTTTTTCCGATCGGGACAGATGGTATACGGAGCCCTTTCCGTATTTTGGGACAATTTTCCTGTCTATTTCAGTACAAAGGTCAATGTCGGAAATCTTTCTAAAGTCGGCACGCCCGCTTTCGTATATCAGCATCTTGTCTAAAGGTTGGTCCTTGATGCCCAGCTCTATTGTCTCCAATCTGATAGGTTTTATCTCCAGTCTGTCTTTCTCCTGCTCCTTTTCCCATTCTTCTCCGGATTTTCGTGACATATAGTAGTTGAACGCCCGTGGAGTCGTGTACATATTCTCTACCTGTACTATATCCAATACGCTCTCCCGAAGAAATACTCCGTCTTCACTCATCTTATAGTGTGGGGGCCATTCGGCCTTCTTGCCGATGAACCTGCGGAACTGCTTCTGTGCCAAAAGCTTTTCAGGAGGCCTTTTACCCATCTCTTTCTGAAATATTGCATTGACAGAACAGTGTGGGTAAGCATATGGTATGGGTACAACACCGTGATGCAGGGCGTTTCTCAGTACATAGGTCATTGCCGCAAGATGGTGGTGGAGTCCGACGATATCCAGGTGGAAGTGGAACTTTTCTCCGACTCTCCCGTGTCTTTGGTATTTATGGTTGAAGTATTTGGAGTATGACTGCCGCATTGTGTACATAAATCCCAGGTGATCTTCGGTTTGAATCATCTTATGACTGTGAGTCGACTGGAATGATTCGACAAGTCCTGTGGAGCCGGTCTTGTAAAGTGCCAGAGCTAAGCAGTTGAATCCCCGGTTGTAGTCTTCTTCGTCCCGGAACAGGATTTCATCGCCTCCGGAAAGGCATAGATGGTAGGTCTTTTTCATAACATTTATCTTTTTCACATAGTCTTCTCTTCGGTTCTCCCTCTCATCTCTCTCGAAATGCTTGAAGTGTCGGTAAATATAATGTATATAATTCTTATTTCCTCTGAAACTTCTTGAAAAATCCCTTCTTATGTTGCGTGGGTACCCGGAAGCCGAAATTCTTGCACCGACGCTGTCGTTTTTCTTGCTGTCGCCCTGGTTTGTGGTAGCGTCGGTGCCCGGAAACCGAAATCGGTGCACCGACGCTGGTGGGCTTACGACAAGGGGGGTGATGAGCTCGTTTTCCCAGTCGTAATTTCGGTCCGTGCCAAAGTGTTCGGACTTCTGTCCAGCTGTGGTCGAAAATGTGCGGAAGTTTTTATAAACAGCATTTGTAACTCAATGAAAACACGCAACTTAGCATATTGAATTGTTGGTCGAAAATATGTGAAAAATTTTCAATTTGGTATTGCAGTTTCAGAAAAAATTACTACCTTTGCATCCCAATAATTGAGGACGACTACGCCCAACCAGCTGATACTCAATTAGTTAGGGATATTGTGAAATATTTTCATTAAAAGTAATAGAGCAATGTTACAACCAAAGAAAACCAAATTCAGAAGGCAGCAGAAAGGCCGCATGAAAGGTCTCTCACAGAGGGGAAACCAGCTTGCGTTTGGCTCATTCGGCATCAAGACCTTGGAGAACTGCTGGCTGACAGGACGTCAGATCGAGGCAGCTCGTCAGGCTGTATCACGTTATATGAAGCGTGAAGGAAAGATCTGGATCAGAATTTTCCCTGATAAGCCATACACCAAGAAACCAGCCGAGGTGCGAATGGGTAAAGGAAAGGGTAATCCGGAGGGATTCGTATGCCCTGTAACTCCAGGCCGTATCCTTATCGAGGCAGAAGGCGTATCACTTGAGATCGCTAGAGAGGCACTCCGTCTCGGCGCCCAGAAACTTCCTGTTACTACGAAGTTCGTGGTACGTAGAGACTATGTAGAATAATTTAATGGAGAAAAGAAATGAAAGCATCTGAAGTACGCGAAATGTCGATCGCAGATCTGCGTGAGCGCATCGAGGCCGAGAAGGCTAATCTCGATTCAATGAAGGTTAATCACACAATCTCTCCATTAGAGGACACCTCAAAGATTGCAAAGGCAAGAAGAGACATCGCACGTATGATGACTATCCTTGCTGAGAAAGAGTCAAAGAACTAAAAATTGAATCCAAATGGAAAGAAATCTTCGTAAGGAAAGAATAGGTGTTGTGGTCAGCACTAAGATGGACAAGTCTATCGTAGTTGCGGTTGAAAGAAAAGAGAAACACCCTATGTACGGCAAGTTCGTAAAGAAGACCACAAAGTTCGTTGCTCACGATGAGAAGAACGAGTGCACTAAGGGCGACACAGTTCGCATTATGGAAACTCGTCCTTTGAGCAAGACAAAGAACTGGAGATTAGTAGAAATCGTAGAAAAAGTTAAGTAAAAATGATACAGCAGGAATCACGTTTACAGGTGGCAGACAACAGTGGAGCAAAGGAGGTTCTTTGTATCCGTGTTCTGGGTGGTACCCGCCGCCGTTATGCTAGAGTGGGCGACAAGATCGTTGTTGCAGTGAAGAGCGCTATCCCTGGCGGTGACGCTAAGAAGGGCTCTGTTTCAAAGGCTGTTGTAGTCCGCACTAAGAAGGAAATTCGTCGTC
>JAGKTT010000083.1 GCA_021153285.1 Bacteroidia bacterium | reverse complement strand
TACTGCTATACTGCCGATAAGATCCGCGGATTCAAGCAGACTCATCAGCCTTCACCTTGGATTAATGATTATGGTCAGTTTACCATTATGCCGATAACTGGCAGACCTGTCTTCAACCAGGATGAGAGAGCCAGCTGGTTCTCTCATAAGGCTGAAGAGGCGAGACCATATTACTATGGTGTATATCTCGCTGACCACGATGTATATGTCGAACTGACTCCGACTGAAAGAGCCGCAGCCTTCCGTATGACATATCCGGAAAGCGACCAGTCTTATATTGTCATCGATGCATTTGACAATGGGTCGTATGTAAAGGTTATTCCATCAGAGAACAAGATTGTAGGATACACTACAAAGAATTCTGGTGGTGTGCCTTCTGATTTCAAGAACTGGTTCGTGATCGAGTCGGATACTTCTTTCGAATATGTTCGTACAATTGCAGATGGCAATCTTGAATCAGAAAATCTTGAATCGCAGTCCTCTCATTCAGGCGCAGTAGTAGGCTTTAAGACCGCCAAGGGACAGAAGGTCAACCTTAAGGTTGCATCATCATTCATCAGTCTTGAGCAGGCAGAAATTAACCTTAAGGAGCTTGGTGACGGTGACTTTGACCGCATCAAGGCTGAGGGACGCAACCGTTGGAATGAGATTCTTGGAAGGATAAAGGTGGAGGACGATAACATTGATAATGTACGCACATTCTATTCTTGCTTATATCGTTCAGTCCTTTTCCCTCGTAATCTGACAGAGGTTAATGAGGCTGGTAAGAATGTTCATTACAGCCCTCACACAGGAGAGGTTTGTGACGGATATTTCTTTACAGATACAGGTTTCTGGGATACATTCCGTTGTCTTTTCCCTCTATTGAATCTTGTTTATCCGGAAATGAACGAGATGATGCAGGAGGGATTGGTAAATACTTATAAGGAGAGTGGTTTCCTTCCTGAATGGGCGAGTCCAGGACATAGAGGATGTATGGTTGGAAACAACTCTGCGTCAGTAGTGGCAGATGCTTATGTCAAGGGTATCAGAGGATATGATATCGAAACATTGTGGGATGCAGTCAATCATTGTGCCAACGCAGTCCATCCGACAGTCCTCTCAACAGGAAGATGGGGCTGGGATTGGTACAACAAGCTTGGCTACGTTCCTTGTAATGTCGGCATAAATGAAAGTGCTGCCCGCACTCTTGAATATGCATACAATGACTGGTGTATATATACTCTTGGAAAGGCTCTTGGCAAGTCGGCACAGGAAATAGAGGTTTACAAGCAAAGAGCGTTGAATTACCGCAACCTCTATAGGAAGGAGTTCTCGCTTATGAGTGGAAGAAAGAGCGATGGAACATTCTCGGATAACTTCAGCCCGTTGAAGTGGGGTGGGGATTTCACTGAGGGAAATGCGCTCCATTATACTTGGTCTGTATTTCATGATCCGGCAGGTCTGATCTCTCTTATGGGAGGCGACGAGGCCTTCACCGCCAACCTCGATAATGTGTTCGAGATCCCACCGCATTTCGATGACAGTTATTATGGATTCACTATTCACGAAATCCGCGAAATGCAGATTATGAATATGGGTAATTATGCTCACGGAAACCAGCCGATCCAGCATATGCTTTATCTGTATAACTGGAGCGGTCAATCTTGGAAGGCTCAGGAGCGTATCCGTGAAGTTATGGATAAATTCTACACTTGTAATCCAGACGGATATTGCGGTGATGAAGACAATGGACAGACATCAGCTTGGTATGTTTTTTCTGCTATGGGATTCTATCCTGTGTGCCCAGCAACAGACCAATATATTCTTGGCACTCCTTTATTCAAGAAGATGGAAGTTCAGATGGCAAATGGAAAGACCCTGAAGCTCTGTGCACCTGATAACAGTCCTGAGAACTGTTATATCGACGCTATGAAGGTAAACGGCAAGAAGTACAGCCGCTCATATCTGACTCACGACCAGTTGATTAACGGTGGCACAATCATTTTTGATATGTCTGACCAGCCAAACAAAGCAAGGGCAACGTCAGTAAAAGATAGACCATATTCATTCTCAAATGAGCTATAATATGATTAAGAGACTTTTTGTTTTTTCTTTTCTCATATTGATGACATCTACAGCATCTGCGCAGGAATATACAAGCAATAGACCAGCTGAGCCTGACAGACTCTTTAAGTCAGATGCTGTAGAAGCTAAAATCAACGAGGTTGTGACTATGCTCACAAACCCTCGTCTTGCTTGGATGTTTATGAACTGTTTCCCTAATACATTAGATACCACAGTTCACTATAAGGGAGAGGATAGCGATGGATTATATGACACATTTGTCTATACAGGGGACATCCACGCAATGTGGCTTCGTGATTCAGGAGCTCAGGTCTGGCCTTACATTCAGCTGGCCAATGAAGATGAGAATCTGAAGAATATGTTGGCAGGAGTCATCAACCGTCAGTTCAAGCTTATCAATATTGATCCTTATGCCAATGCTTTCAATGATGGTCCTACAGGCGGCGAGTGGCAGAGTGATATGACTGAAATGAAGCTTGAGGTTCACGAGCGTAAATGGGAAATTGATTCCCAGTGTTATCCTATACGCTTGGCCTACCATTACTGGAAGACGACTGGAGACGAGTCTATATTCGGTCAGGTTTGGCTTGACGCAATCAGAAATATCCTTGTTACATTGAAGCAGCAACAGAGAAAAGAGAACCTTGGACCTTACCGTTTCCTGCGTAAGACCGATCGCCAGCTTGATACAAAGTGCTGCCTAGGCTGGGGAAATCCTGTAAATCCAGTTGGTTTGATCGTTTCTTCTTTCCGACCATCTGATGATGCTACTACATTCGATTTCCTGATTCCGTCAAACTTCTTTGCGGTCACATCGCTCAGAAAGGCTGCAGAAATCTTGATAGAGGTCAATAAAGACCATAAAACAGCTGCAGAGTGTCTTGCTCTTGCTGATGAAGTGGAGAAGGCGTTGAAGAAATATGCTGTGGTTAAACATCCTAAGTATGGCAAGATCTATGCTTTTGAGGTTGACGGTTTTGGAAATCATTTCCTTATGGACGATGCCAATGTTCCTAGCCTTCTGGCTATGGCATATCTTGGCGATGTGCCCGTCAATGACAAAGTCTATCAGAACACCCGAAGATTTGTCTGGAGCGAAGATAACCCGTATTTCTTCAAGGGAACTATGGGAGAAGGAATCGGAGGCCCTCACGTCGGATACGATATGGCTTGGCCGATGAGCATTATGATGAAGGCATTCACATCTCGTGATGATGCAGAAATCAAGGATTGCATCGAAATGCTGATGAAGACTGATGCAGGAACCGGATTTATGCATGAGTCGTTCAATGTGAATGATCCGAATGACTTTACTCGTCCTTGGTTTGCCTGGCAAAATACTTTGTTCGGCGAGCTGATCATCAAATTGATCGACGACGGTAAACTTGATCTACTTAACTCGATTGAACTATAAATGCATATTAAAGCTTCCCTTCGTTTTTTTTAGTTGGGAGGCTTTTTTGATATATGACTGTTGGTGCAAAGCCCTAAGCACGGCGATTCTGAATATACAGATCTATATAGAACTCAGCGTGCTTAGGAGTTTGGCAGTAACACAGGGCGAACTACAGACATACTTAGCAAATCCTACCTATTATCCGCTTGCTGACTTGAAAATTATTTTGATGTGCTTACTATCCGCGAAATGCCGTCTTTTTTGTGGAATGAATTAGCTGCCTTCTCGTGAATGCAAAAGGCTAGGAAAGCAGCTGAGAATTATTAATATTAAATATTATGAAACATAGAGTTCATAAGGATTTTTGATATTTCGCGTCATATGACTACCTTTGCCTTTGGCTATCACAACCGATCAGGCAAAAAGGCTTGTGTCAAGTGTTGAGATATAAATACAGATAAATAGGAATCATAAGTTTTCCTACCCTGAAAAGATTAACTTATTGATTATCAAGGTATTAGACTTGCTGGAGTGGTAATCTAGCGCGGCACTTAAGTAGCTTACATACAATTAATTATATGATTAAGGGTGGGTCAAGATGACTCATCCTTAATTTTGTTATGCGTTGATTATTAGTTGTTTATGTGTTGCACTATCGAAAGAACTGAATTCTGATTCTCTTATTGTTAGATAAATTCGAATTTTACAGCTGGGGACACAGAAAACAGAAACAGTCGAAAAACAAGACCGTTCTACAGCATCTGTCAATTAGCTGCAGGACGGTCTTTTCATTAATAGTCAGTATCTGAGCGACTACCTGTCAGAGTCCGA
>JAGKTT010000082.1 GCA_021153285.1 Bacteroidia bacterium | reverse complement strand
CGAACTGACATCTCACTAATACAAAAAGACTACAACTGACACCTCACCCGTGTCAGTTGCATCTTACTTTGTCAATATGTACTTCGTCGGATGCTTACGGCTCGATATGGCTGTTGCATTCCTGGCTGTTCCTATGATTTATCTGGCGCTGCATATAAGGACCTGGTACTGCCTCAGGCAATCATCTGGATCAGCAATAAACCCGATTCTTGGCAGAACTGCAATTAATCTGCTGATTTTCGCCCTACTTTTCACCGGTAGCTGCATCTGGAATTAGAGTAAACATTTGCCATTGCAGGAAAAACCGCATATTTACACAGAGAAATCTGAATTCCTGTCACAATCCATACGCTTTCTGCATCTTAGTCGTGTAACTATAACTACTATCGCAATGAAACGAATATTGACAATCATCTGTGCGATGACAATCGCTGCTTCTATTTCATCAGCACAGGAAAAGGAACATTCTCTCGAAATCACTCACGGTTATCCCGGTCTTCTTTTTGAATTGGAGTTCCCGTGGAGTAATTCAAGAGCTGAAATCAGTGACATCGGTCAAAGTATCAGCAAAGAATACTACCAGGCAGGTATCAACGTGGGATATATATATTCCTGGAGGAAAAGATGGGAACTATCCACAATGGTCAATGTCCATTTGACAATGTATGATGTCGTACAATATCCAATGATATCTCCCGGGGACGAAACTCATTCTGCTCAATATGATTTCAGTGCACAGGCGACATTCGATCACAGAAACACCAGCGTCTTTGGCTCGATATCCTGTGCATTTAGATATAAATGGGTGGTTCGCGAAAGCTTCAGTATGTACTCGGCCCTCGGTGCCGGACTCTCAATAGGTTTTCCTGTTCCGATGCCATACATAGCCCCAATCGGCATAAAGTTCGGTAAAGGCAAGGTCTACGGTATTGTCGAAGCCAACGTTTCTCCTGCGACAACATTCGGTATGGCCGGAATCGGTATCAGGCTGTAAACTTAATCCGGATCAATCATCTTTTATATGCCACATTCAGTTGACCCCAAACTGCGGAATCAAAATAGTTGAACAATATGAACAAGAACATATTGACAACCCGAATATCCAGTGGAATTGGAGAAGGATGTGAAGGAAAGTTCGCTTTACAAGGAGGATTTGGTCATATTTTCTTGAAGATTCTTCTATTTTTCCTTTAAAACTCGGCTCTGTTTGTTCAATTCTTCTGTTTTTATAAATTTGCAGAGTTATGTTGCAGGATATAGAACTCTTGGAGAGCGGAAGTATCCTGAAAGGACTCCGCTTCCCACATAAGATAAAGAAAGTTACTCAGATTGTGATCACAGCCGGACAGTTATCTTGTCTGGTGGATTTTCGTATGTGGTCACTGAAAGCACCTGCAGTCGCTCTTTTCCTTCCCGGTCAGGTGGTAGAGTCGATAGACCTTGATGTGGATTTCTCCGGATTCGGTATGGTGATGAATCCGGAATTTACGGACTCGTTGAATCTACCTGTCAGCCTCCAGGAAAGACTCTTCATCAAGGATACACAGTTTTACAGTGTCTCGGAAGAAGTGCTTGATGCCTTGTCATCAGTGTACAGGCAAGTCTCGAGCCTTATGAATCAGCCTGACAATCCATATAGAGAAGAAATTATAAGACACCTTTTTTCTGCTCATTATTATGGACTCGGATATTATATGCACGGACTTCAGAGCCAGCCATCCACGATGACTGCTCAGCAGGAAAAGTGTGAGAAATTTATGTCGCTTCTTGCCGAAAATTTCAAGAATCAGCGAGATATCGGCTTCTATGCTGACAAACTTTGCGTGACCAGCAAATATCTCTCGACAATGCTCAAGCAGGAGACAGGAATGACTGCTTTGGACTGGATTGAAAGACACGTAGTCCTATATGCCAAAAGCTGCCTCTCGTCCACCTCAATGACTATTCAGGAAATCAGTGATGAACTTGATTTCCCTTCGCAGTCAGTCTTCGGCAAATACTTCAAGAGAGTCGAGGGTATGTCTCCAAAAGCATACCGCCAGTCCTTATCGAAAGACTGACGGTAATATCATATGATCTCAGCGATGAAATGACCGGATGACAATTCATAGCATCTTCCATCTTTGATTGCTGTCTTTATGAACGGATGCTTGAAATGCAGATAATCTTCAATGAGGTTATTGACAAATGCAGTGATATCTTCAAAGCTGCACATATCCTCCCTGTACTCAATAGAAAGTTTATTCTTCCAATATGAGACCCCTACCAGATTCCTTCTGCCTTTTATACTTGTCCGTCTGCTTGGATTGTTCATCATAGGAGGTGGTGCGACGATATTATCAATTGTCATCACTCTTCCACTGATTTCAAGCACCCTTTTGTTCAGAAAAGGCATTCTTCCGAAAGTCTGCTTCAGTCCGTGCATCAGACATATATGATGGAGAGGTTCCTCAAATATCACTGTCACAGTCTTCATAATTACTTATTGTTCTTCGCCTCGTCAATCCTCTTCTGAGCGGCCTCCTGGCGTGCCTTTGCCTCGGCCATCTGCTTCTGGTACTCCTGTTCCTGAACCATCTTACGTACCTCAGGGTTCCTTTTCGCCTTCTGCTCCTGATAGAATGCCTTAGTCTCCATCTTCTGAGCCTTGAAATTAGCCTTGTCAATCTCCCTCTGTCTCTTTGCGCTTTCCTTCATTTCGCGGAACGCCTGCCTGAAGAATCCCGGCTTCTCTGTCTCCTGTGTCTGCTCCTGAGCCATTGCTCCTGTTGTAATGCCTGTCATAAGGGCGGCAACACCCATAATCTTCATAAACTTCTTCATTTCTTCTTATTTTTAAAATGTGTGCAATTATTTATCTGTTTGGTCTCCTTCTTCTGGGATTTCGATGATTTCCTCTTCTACGTCAAGGAATTTCTCCACGAACTTATCCTCAATTTTCTGATAAGTGCCGACTACGGCATCCTCTATCTTCTGGTATGTTCCCACAACCGTATCTTCAATCTTCTGATATGCGCCGACTACGGTTTCCTCGATCTTTGTCTTCTTTGGTTTAAGTGTTGACATAATTATTTGTTTTAGAATGTATATATATCAGCAATCGCACCTCCCTTAAGGCTTACAAACGGAGCGGCAAGTGTCTTTGAGAACGAATACTTGATGTCCGCGAACACTGGAACAAAGTATGAAGCATTCCAGTTCGATTCTGGAGTATATGAATACTCCGGATCGATAACATCGTCTGCAAGACTTGCAGTTGCAACCGGATTTTTAGTCAGTTCTGCTCCGAATCCAGCACCACCACCGACATAGAGTCCGTTTCCGAAACTGAATCCGTGTGATGAAGTTATACCCCACACAGACTTGTTTGCCCAAGACAGTTCGATGTCTGCACGATAGCCTCTGCTGTATCCTTCATTAACCATATAAGCCGGCTTCTGAGCTTTTTCTGCGAGTCTCTGCTCCTTCTTAGCCTGACGGTCAACCGCCTGTTTCTCTTTTACAATGATAACGAGGGTGTCAGATCCGTTTCTACTCACCTTGATTGTGTCTGCATTGTTCTGCGCTGAGAGCGCTGCACCTGAAAATGCGATGGCGCAAATGATTGTGAAAATTCTTTTCATCTCTTTACTACACTGATTTTACGGCTGCAAAGGTATGGCAAGAGAATGAGGAATATTTTTCAGAAAAACCGACAAATTGGTCAGATTTGCCGAAACTTAAAATCAGATAACATATTATAGCTTAACACTTTGGTATATCTGACCAATCCATAAGAAAAATCAGCCAACTGAATCATCTGTTGCCTTGTCAAGATTACAGGTCAGATTGGTGGTCGTAATCATTATTCCCTCCAAGGATTCCATCTCTTGAAGAATGATGTTCTGGATTGAGTTCTCCATCTTATCCACAGCCCTCTCTACGCTTTCCTGACGAATTCCTAAGATCGATCTGCGTCTGTACTTGTGTCTCATAGAATAGTGATTTCTTTGCAAATGAAGTGTATGGAATCAACCATCTATCCTGCTGCTCATCCTTTTGAATCAAATCCAAGCCAGGGAAGAGTTCTTCCTTAGCCTTGTCTGTAAGATGATAATAGTCTGGTTCACACAAATCCGTAGTCTTGAATGGTTCAAAAATCCCCTTGATCATAAGTTCTGCGGTTCCTCCTTTTAAGGCGTTCCGCATAACCCTCACTCTGGGTTTAGAGACTAAGAGATCTTCCCAATTATGGGTATCGATGACATCATCATACAGACAATAAGTAAAGTGTAGATTTAAACCACTCATTATTTATCTTAATCTATTGAGTGTCAAGTAGAAGCATAAGCCACACTTCGCTTATTTATTCATTAGCGAAATGCTACAATCAAAAAATTGGGCGACCGTGTGAAAACTGTCGCCCATATTCTATTCTCAAAGAGGATTACTTATTGAATATCATCAGGAAATTCCAAAAGGTTCTGATTGAAACGGTCAAAATCAGATTCAAACAATCTGTCCTGAATGATTCTATACTTCTCGAACTCTGATTCAGCGAACTGTTTAGCAAACTCTGCTGAAATCTGTCCTGCATTGTCAAGGACAGTATCTCCACCAGCTTCAAGGATAATATCTATCCTTTGGGCCCAGTCCTCCATTGTCATCGGAATATGTCGCTTTGCCATACGTTCTGCCATATCAAGCACGGCATTTACCAATCTGCCCATATCCTCAAGTTCAAGCTGAATTAGATAATTCTTGGCTATGCTTACATCAGGCTTGACGATCTTTCCATCCGGTGCATTTTCCCAAGTGGTCAGCCCCATATGTTCCTTTTCAGCACTTACTCTCTCTACTATCAATTCTGCAGCAGTATGTCCGTGAACGGCATAATGAATCTTATTCTGAATCTTCTTGAAGAATAATTTTGTCGTTGCTGCATCTGAACTGTAATCTATTGCTGTTGAGTAGATGTCTGTAAGTTTCTGATAGAATCTTCTTTCACTGAGGCGAATTTCACGAATCTCTGCAAGCAGATGCTCAAAGTAGTCCTGGCCTATGAAAGAACCGTTCTCCATACGCTTCTTGTCAATGACGTAACCCTTTATGGCAAACTCCTTTAATACAGCTGTACTCCATCGTCTAAAGTTTGTTGCCCTCATACTGTTGATTCGATAGCCAACAGATATAATTGCATCAAGAGAATAATACTGTGTGTCATACGTCTTGCCATCTTCTGCAGTATGTGCAATTTTTGCACATACTGTATCTGTTTGTAATTCACCTGATTGGAATATATTTTTCAAGTGTTTTGTAATTACAGTGCGATCCACTTCAAACAACACTGCCATAGCTTTCTGTGTTGCCCATATCGTGTCATCCTTATACAACACCTGAACCCCATCTTCCTTACCATCAAGAACGAAGGTGAGGAATTCAACTGTACTATTCCTTATTTGTAGACTCTTTTCCATACAATGCAAATTTACAGAATTTTGCAAATATACAGCATCTTGAATCTAAGTTGTTTCCTTTTCATTTTACTCAAGAATGAGAAGTATTAGAAATCAGGTATGAGGATATACTAAAAAGCTTCCCTCAGGAACCCGAAGGGAAGCTTTAAATATATCAGATAAAAACCTTATATGTCAGTTGATTACCACTACATAAGGCATACTGAATTGACAATCAATTGCTTAAATGAGCCTCCGTATAAATTCGGTATAAAAATTTGGTTGATAGCGGATATGAATAACCAATGTTTCTTACCATCTGTCAAGCCTGTCACTTAGGTAAGAAACTATCGGCAAATAACAGAATGGAATATTATCGCCTATATTTATTATATTGATTTTCAATTTGTTATCTTAGACAACATTGCTCACTACGTAACTGATGAGGATTACGAGGCAGGTGAAAGTCGGGGCATCAAACCTGATATAGACGATTTCACCCCAATTCAGTACCGGAAAAAATCAGACCACAATCGGAAAACATTCTCATCGCATTCTCGTTACAATCCCCTATTTCTCATAAAATTCCAATTTGATTTTCAGCCATAAAAAACCTCCTTAAAGACCTCGGATCTGATCTCTAATCTAGTTTTGAATAATTCTACTGACTCAAGCAATATGCATTTCGCTATAATTTATTGGCTTTTCATCCATCAAACTTTCTTGGAAAAATGTAATATTTACCTAAATTTGCATTGGAAAAATGTATGCACTGTAAGAATATTGCACTGCAAAAGTGTAAACACTATCAAGTATGGATATAAATTATACTGATATGCTATCGAGAAAACTGGACAACTTCATTGAGAAGCATTACGCAAACAATAAGTCAGCATTACTTCTCAAGGGAGCAAGACAGGTCGGCAAGACTGCTGCGATAAGGAAATATGCGAGAAAGCAAAAGATAAATCTCATTGAGATCAACTTCTATGAAGATGATTCAGCGTGCGGCATCTTCAAGGGCTCACAAAATGCAAAGGATGTATTGTTGCGTATATCTGCTCACACTAAAAAGAAGACATCATTGCCAAATACAATGATATTCTTTGATGAGGTGCAGAAATGTCCGGAGGTCATCACCTGGATAAAGTTTCTCGTGGATGAAGGAAGCTGTAAATATGCATTAAGCGGCAGCTTGCTTGGTGTAGAGTTAAAAGGAGTGGAAAGCGTTCCTGTCGGGTATATGTCTGTAAAAGAAGTCTTTCCTTTGGATATTGAGGAGTTTTCACGATGTCTCGGTCTTTCTGATGAGGTTCTGACAAGCGTAGGCGAAGCATTCGAGAAAAAGATTCCGGTAGACGAAGTTGTCCACGCAGCCCTGATGAAGATGATTCACCTTTATCTCGTTGTAGGAGGAATGCCAGCTGCTGTACAGGCATACGTTGATACAAACGACCTTAATGTTGTAGAAGAGAAACAGAAAGAAATTCTAGATCTATACAAATGGGACATCAGTCAGTATGATCCTAATAAGAAACTTGAGATAAATGAGATCTTCAACCTGATTCCATCTGAACTTGATGCAAAGAACAAGCGTTTTATCCTGAAGAATCTTAATGAACACGCACGTTTCTCTCGTTATGAGAATAGCTTCTTATGGCTTAAGAATGCTGGTGTTGCAATTCCAACATTGAATATTCAGGAGCCGACTTTCTCCTTTAAGCTAAATGAACTGAGGAATCTTTTCAAGCTATTCCAGAATGATGTAGGTCTCTTGACAAGTCAATATGCTTCTGGAATCCAGTTACAGCTGCTTCAAGGTGATGTAAAGCAGAATTATGGCGCCATATATGAGAACCTTGTGGCTCAGGAATTATATTGTCACGGCTTCGGAGGAGATGAGCACGAACTACATTACTTTAACAACAAGAAACAAGGTGAATTAGATTTTGTAATTGCTCAGCATAGTAAAGTAATCCCAATTGAAGTCAAGTCAGGAAAGGATTATGAAAGACATAATGCATTAACCAATGTACTGGCTAACGATGATTACAATATCGATTTTGCTTATATTTTAACT
>JAGKTT010000034.1 GCA_021153285.1 Bacteroidia bacterium | reverse complement strand
GCGGAAAACGAGACTCGAACTCGCGACCCTAACCTTGGCAAGGTTATGCTCTACCAACTGAGCTATTTCCGCAATTTTCTTCGAAAATTTCGGTTTTTTGGGCTGCGCCTCGGCAATGTAAGCGAGCTTTCATTGCTCTCAGCTTGCACCAAAACTCCGCGTTCTTTTCGTTTGGGATTGCAAAGGTACGCATAAAATTTAAACTTCCAAACTTTTTGTGAAAAATTTTCAAAAAATATTGAAAAAAGTGCTTCGAAAGCTCAAAATAGGCCTTTTTTATGCTTTCGGACGTGCAAAAATGGCTTGAAAGCACGAATTTGGTCGTTTCTGTTCTTTCGAAAATAATGGATAGATATGAAGATTCCTATCTGAAAAATAATTATATTTGTAGGTAGTCGCTTCGGTGACTCGTGAAATTTTAATGACCAATGCTATGAAAATCAAGTTCACTCTATTGACATTGGTGGTGGCGATGCTGTCGTCAGTGTCCCTTTTTGCGCAGGATCAGCGCAGCGCTTCCGATTACACGAACGACCGTTATGACGGTCAGTGGCCTCAAGGCGAGGGAATCCTATACTCCTATAAAGACGGACTTATAATCGGCTCCTTCGTCAAAGGCAGGGCTGAAGGAAGATGTATCTGCTACCTTCCTAACGGAGAGGTCTATTGGGGAGATTTCAGGAAAGGAAAAGCTACAGGCAACGGATGTATATACAGAGACAACGGTATCGTGATGGCCGGTCAGTACAAGAACGGAAAATATCACGGAGTTGACACATTGTACAGGTCTGACGGTACTATGATGGTCGGTAAGTTCAAGAACGGAAAGCTCAAGAACAGGATTGCCGAGGTCAGGGATTTGGGCAGCGTCCCGCAGAAGCCTCAATACCCTCGCGTGGATCTCAAGAGAAAGCAGGAGGAATTCCTGAAGGAGCTGGAGCTTATCTGGGAAGAGAGAAATGTCCGTATGAGGGAAAAGGCTGGTCTGATAAGTCCGAAGTTCCAGGGTGGAACAGTCGAAGATTTCGCTCTTTGGGTTAATTCGAGGGTGGAATATCCTGAATCGGTATCAATGAATGATGGTTCAAGGACTGTGATTGTGGAATTTGTGGTGCTTAAAGACGGAACTGTGTCGGATGTCCACGCTGCTTTCGGATCAAATCCTCTCCTGAATGATGCGGCAGTGGCCGCTGTCGCTAAATCTCCGAAATGGGAGCCGGGCGAGCACAATGGCGAAAAGAGAAACGTGAAAATGACAGTTCCTGTAGTGTTCAGCAATGAATGATCATTCTGAAATAAGCCGTTAAAAAGTACTTCCGTTATATCGGTAATGTAATAAGAAACTGCTATCTTTGCATATTCAGGCCTTTTGTGGTCTGAGCGTTGCAGGATAGCAGTTTTGTGTATTGCAACAAGTATAACCAATTGTCATTGCGAGGCTCTGCAGGAGCCGTAGCAATCTTTGAAGACTATGAGCAAGGATAAGGAAATATTAGACAATATAACCGAAAAGGAGTATGAACACGGCTTTGTGACCGATGTCGAGCAGGAGTTCATACCAAAGGGCCTGAATGAAGACATAATCCGTCTGATTTCGGCTAAGAAAGATGAGCCGCAGTGGATGCTGGACTTCCGTCTGGAGGCTTTCCGCCGCTGGCAGAAAATGAAACTCCCGACTTGGGCTCATCTGGATATTCCTGAGATTGACTTTCAGGATATCATCTACTATGCGGCTCCTAAGAAGGATGAGGACCGTCCTAAGGAGATCGACCCTGAGCTTGAAAAGACTTTCGACAAGCTCGGTATTCCTCTTCACGAGAGAGCAGCATTGGCCGGAGTGGCTGTAGATGCTGTATTCGACTCAGTGTCAGTTACTACCACCTTCCGTTCGGCATTGGCTGAGAAAGGCATCATATTCTGTTCGTTCTCGGAAGCTGTAAAGGAGCATCCGGATCTGGTGAAGAAGTATCTTGCTTCGGTGGTGCCTGTAGGTGACAATTTCTATGCTGCATTGAACTCTGCGGTATTCAGTGACGGCTCGTTCGTATATATTCCAAAGGGAGTGCGTTGCCCTATGGAACTGTCGAGCTATTTCCGTATCAATGCGGCCGGAACAGGACAGTTTGAAAGAACTCTGATCGTGGCTGATGAAGGCTCGTATGTCAGCTATATGGAGGGATGTACTGCTCCTATGCGTGACGAGAATCAGCTTCACGCTGCTGTGGTGGAAATCATAGTAGAGAAAGATGCAGAAGTAAAGTACTCTACTGTCCAGAACTGGTATCCTGGTGACAAGGAGGGACGCGGAGGTATATATAACTTCGTGACCAAAAGAGGCATATGCAAGGGCTCAGGAAGCCATCTTTCCTGGACTCAGGTGGAAACAGGTTCGGCCATAACCTGGAAATATCCTTCGACCATCCTTAAGGGTGACAATTCTTCTTCCGAGTTCTATTCGGTGGCTGTGACCAATAATTTCCAGCAGGCCGATACTGGTACGAAGATGATCCATATCGGACGAAATACCAGAAGCCGTATAGTCAGCAAAGGTATCTCTGCCGGACGAAGCCAGAACAGTTACCGTGGTCTGGTGAAGATGCTTCCGGGAGCAGACAATGCCCGCAATTTCTCTCAGTGCGACAGCCTTCTGATCGGTGATAGGTGCGGAGCCCACACATTTCCATATATTGAAAATGCTAACAAGAGTGCAGTGGTGGAGCACGAGGCCACGACTTCGAAGATCAGCGAGGATCAGCTCTTCTATTGCAACCAGAGGGGAATCGGACCTGAAGAGGCTGTAGGACTTATTGTAAACGGATATGCCCGTGAGGTGCTTTCTAAGCTTCCGATGGAATTTGCCGTCGAGGCACAGAAACTTCTGCAGGTGTCACTTGAAGGATCGGTAGGATGATGGAATTCTGGAATATAATACTGTTTGAGATGGGTGGGAAACCGGTGCTGCTGATCGATCTTTTGTCGGCGGTATTCGGTCTGACTACCGTTTTTCTGGCGGGAAGGAACAATAAGAGCAATTTCTATGTGGGCTATATGTACACGGCGTTATTGTTCTTTATGTTCTGGCAGAAGAATCTGTACGCCAATCTGATATTGCAGCCTATTTCATTAGGTATCAATATATTGGGTCAATATCGCTGGAGCCATCCGAAAAAGTCGGAGGAGAGTTCTTCCGGAAACGGGGAGCTGAAGGTGTCGATGCTGACCTGGCCGCAGAGGGGGATGATCGTGGGACTTGTATTGATATTGGCCCTTGCCTGGGGATGGCTGATGAGTATGATGGGAACACGCTGGTTCGTGGGATATTTCCCTGCCAATCCGCTTCCTTATCTGGACTGCTGCGTGACGGTGCTGATACTGACGGCTCAGCTGCTTTCGGCACTGAAGAAATGGGACTGCTGGATTGCCTGGCTCTTTGTGAACATTGCGAATCTGACGCTTTATCTGAAAGCGGGTCTGGTGTTTATGCCGATTGTCAGCTGTCTTTATCTTGTGAACGGAGTCTGGTCATTGTTCACTTGGTATAAACTTTATAGAAAAAATGCGTAAAATAAAAGCTATATGGCAAACGATATATTATTGAAAATTGAAGGCCTGAGGGCGTCTGTGGAGGATAAGGAAATTCTTAAGGGTGTGGATCTTACCATCCGTAAGGGTGAGATTCACGCAGTTATGGGGCCTAACGGTGCCGGAAAGAGTACCCTGTCGGCGGTTCTGACAGGAAAGCCACAGTTCACTGTCACAGCAGGAACCATCGAGTTCCTCGGACAGGACCTTTTGGCTATGTCTCCCGAGGAGCGTGCCTGGGCGGGAATCTTCCTTTCGTTCCAGTATCCGGTGGAGATACCGGGAGTCACCATCACCAACTTTATGAAGACTGCTGTCAATGCGCATCGCGCAGGAAAGGGACTTGAACCGCTTAAGGCAGGTGATTTCCTTAAGCTTCTTCGTGAGAAGATGGCTTTCGTGCAGATGAAGCCTGAGTTCGCAAAACGTGAGGTCAATGTGGGATTTTCAGGTGGTGAGAAGAAACGTAACGAGATTTTCCAGATGGCAATGCTGGATCCGACTTTGGCAATCCTTGACGAGACTGACAGCGGACTGGATGTAGATGCTCTTCGCATTGTCGCTAATGGTGTGAATGCCCTTCATACTCCAGAGAAAGCAGCTATCGTAATTACTCATTATCAGCGACTTCTGGATTATATTGTTCCTGATGTGGTGCACGTGCTCAAGGATGGAAAGATCGTGAAGACTGCCGGAAAGGAGCTTGTGGCAGAGATCGAGGAGAAGGGTTACGATAATCTGTAGAATTATGGAAAATTTAGTTGTATCAATAAATGACAGCATACATAGAGTGTATGTGCTGGACGGGGGTCGCACGTCGTCTCCACAACTAAGTCTTTCTGACCAGATGACTCAGACTATCGTAGTGGAGAAAGATGCGAAGGCTGATATCGTGATTCTTATTATGCCCGGTGCGAGCTGTGACATCAGGCTGGATGTGACGCTTGCTGGAGAGGGTGCTCAGGCAAATATATATGGTGCTTATGTGTGCGGTAGTGATGAGAAGGTGAAGATCGCTGTGGATATGCATCACGATCTGCCTCATTGCAATTCACGTCAGCTTTTCAAAGGAATAGCCGGGGGAAAATCCAGAGTGGATTTCTATGGAAAGATTATAGTGGAGCAGGACGCCCAGAGGACAGAGGCATATCAGGAGAATCACAATATCCTGCTCTCGGATGATGCCAAAGTGGACACCAAGCCTCAGCTGGAAATCTACGCAGATGACGTGAAGTGTTCTCACGGAGCTACTATCGGCCGCCTTAATGAAGAGGAACAGTTCTATATGCGTTCACGCGGTATAACCCTCGAAGATGCCAAGGTGCTGCAGATGATTTCCTTCATCGCTCCTGTGCTGGAACAGATCCCGGAGGCTGACCGGGAATTTCTTGCAATGCAGTTCGAGGATGCAATAAGAAAGATTTAGATTTCTCGACAAGCTCGAAATGACAGTATAGTGGTTAATCTCTAAATAACAGTATAGTGGTTAATCTCGAAATGACAGCGTTATGATTACCAATCCTAATGTCAAGATAAATCTCGGTCTGAATGTCCTCAGAAAACGTGAGGACGGTTTTCACGACCTTGAAACTCTATTTGTTCCATATTTCGGTATCTCCGACACCCTCGAAATCGTGGTGGGAGATGATTATAGCCGTACCTCGGCTGCGCTTTTTACAAAATATGGGAAGTTGACCCCTATAAAGACAGAGGGAGTCTTCGGAGTAGAGGCAGAAGAAGGCGATGCTCCGAAAATAGTCCAGGCCATATCTGAAGACGGTAAACTTATGATTACCATCGCCCGTGTAGAAGGGGTGGATTGGGACCCGATGAAGGATCTGACAGTTAAAGCGTACAATATTCTGGCAGAAGATTTCCAATTGCCTCCGGTCAAGATTTTCCTTGAGAAAACATCTCCTGTCGGTGCCGGTCTTGGCGGCGGTTCCGCAGATGCTGCATTTGCCCTTAAGATGCTGAATGAGCTGTGCGCTCTTGAATTGAACGAAGGACAATTGGCCGGATATGCGTCTCGCCTTGGCAGCGATTGTGCCTTTTTCATATATAACCGTCCGATGATAGGCGAGGGAAGGGGCGAAGTGTTGACCGAGTATCCGATTGACCTCGAATGTTATGACCTTCAGGTCTTGACTCCTGAGGGTATCTCCGTTTCTACCAAGGACGCCTATAGTGGAATCAGGCCCCATCTTCCTGAAGTTCAGTTGAGGGAAGCCCTTTCGAGGCCGGTGGAAGAATGGGACGGTATTCTGGTCAATGATTTCGAGGAAACTGTATTTGTAAAGTATCCTGAACTGGCCGCCATCAAGCGCTCGCTCTACGATTCGGGAGCTGTATATGCTTCCATGTCCGGTTCCGGCTCGGCTCTGTTTGCACTTTATAGGAAATAAGGCTCCGACAGATTTTTACCTCTGTCTGCTTGTCAGCGGGAAGCCTTGATCTCTGTTAAAGTGCAGCTGCAAATTTCTTTATCTTTTTAAGTTTTTCCATAAAATCAGCCTTGTTTTCAGCCTTGATCCGGTCGTACCTGGTCTGCATTCTGAGCAGGAGGTCGGCCGGAATGCCTGTGGCTGCCTCCGTAAGCAGGGCAAATTCAGTATTTACCGGGCGCTTCCCTTTCAGGATCTGGTTCACTTGAGAGCAGGATACTCCTATCCTTTCTGCAAATTCCTTCTGGGTAATCTGCATATACTCGATTTCATCCATAATGACCTCACCGGGATGGGTTACATATTTAGGCTTCAGATTATTCAATATCATCTGAGGGTCCACTCCTTCAATTTCTACCATATTTCTTTTTATTTATAATGGTTCGACAATTCTATAATATTGCATATGGTAATGGATTCTTCTCCATTTATCTGCTGTTCTTCAAATTCGATGCGATATTTATCAGATACGCGTACAGAGGATAATCCATATTTATTCCCTTTCAGTTTTTCGTACCTTAATGAGTTAATCTGCATAAGATCTTCAGGCTTGATGGCTTCTGCTATCTTGTCAACTGCTTTTCGGTATCTTTTTATGATATCCTTTTGAAACCTATGCTTTTTTCGGAAGATTTCCCTTCCATGTAAAGCTCTTTTAAATAATTTTTAGCGAAGATAACCTCCATATTCCAGTGCAAAATTAATGATTATTATAAAATTTACAAATTTGTGAATTTGCTCATATGCCGAAATTTTGCAGAAAGGTATGTACATTTATAATTATGCCCGATTTTATGTGGTGGAATGTAGTGATCTTTTTCTCTTTTTTGTGTATTTGTAATCTTTTTTATGTGCTGGTATGTAAAGATGTTCTGCAGGGTGGAAACATAAAAAAAGTTGAAAAAGGATAAGAAAAAGAAAAAGGTGACGAACCGCCCGGATATGGGGTGAAGGAGAGGACTGTTTTCGGGATTTATTTATTCCTTTGGAGCAAAAAGGATTATGAGGAAAGATTGGTGGATGATGGGATTGGCGGCATTGACCGTCCTTTCCTGCTCGATGGAAGGAGTAAGCCGGAGGCCTGAAGGAAACCGTGATGATGTTTGGCAGGGACCGGGGATGAATGTCGGCTCAAAAGAGGTCTGTTATATAACCTGTTTTGATTATCCTGATGGATATGATTGGAGGACGGATCCTCAGAAGGGCAGTGTGAAATGCTCCTTGGTGGTTTTTGCTGACGGACTTCCGATGATGAAGGTACCGGTCGGGGATACCTGTCAGGTGAGTCCTGATCCTGATCGGCACAGGATCATCGACGGGCATCTTTATACAGATTACTGCACCGGTACGGAGACGGTCATCAAGAGGGATGGGAAGACTATCCTTCGTTATCCGGGCTGTGAAAACATATGTGGAATGCTCGTCAAGGATGATAGCTTATATACATTGGGGCATCAGAACCAAGGTGAAGGATTCGTTTATCGAAGGAACGGCAGAGTAATTCTGGAAAGACCATCAGGAAGCACATTCGGACGGCTTCATTGCGATGCGGGACACATCTGCTTTGCCTTTACTGAGCCGATAATTTCCGAAAAGGAAACATTTGAAAGATATTATCATTGTATGGACGGGGATGTCACCCAGACAGCTTTACGTGATGACATAAAAAAGGTCTGGGACATCATATCCTATAATGGTGAGGTCTGTTATATAGCATCCTTGAAAGGAGTGGAAAAGCCTGTGTTGTTTCTGGGAGGTGCAATGAATGCTATGGTGATGCCCGAGGGAGCTGAGCCATTGTCATTCAGGATGATGGCAGGAGAAGACCACCTTTTCTGGGAGGGTCTTTTCATCGCTTCCGACAATACGGTAGCGAGCGCATTATGGGTTAGTCCGGAGCGTTGCATCGCCTTTGAAGAGGGAATGGTGGCCAATTCCTGCTTCGTATCTGGAGACGGGATATGCTGCGCTTTCAATCCGGCTGCTTTAGGAGGAGTGATATACAGGGCCGGGGAAGAATTCGCTATGCCTGCCGGTTATGCTGCAATGGGACCCTGCTGCGGCGCAATGGTTAACGGAATACTACACGTCGGTCTGTCTTCGCTGGATGGAGGGTGTCCGAAAATATGGAAGGATGGGAAGCTTGAGCCTCTGGATATATGCGGATACATTGCTTCCGTAAGCGCATATTGAGGTCTATGATTCCCAGGAAACAGTTCTGGACTGGTCCGGATTTACGGTTATCTGCACTTTCAGAGTCTCTTCCGGCAGAATTTCTTCAATGTTTTCCGGCCATTCCATTATGCAGAGGTATCCGCTGTCGAGATAGTCGTAAAGACCTATCTCGATGGCTTCAGAAAGCTTGTTGATCCTGTAGAAATCGAAATGGTACATCGGGTCTCCGTCGGCTCTCATATATTCGTTCACAATAGCGAATGTAGGTGAACCTACCGGGTCTGTGACTCCCAGTACCTTGCAGATGGCTGTAGTGAAGGTTGTCTTTCCAGAGCCCATCGGCGCAAAGAATGCGATGAGCGTATTGTTTCCTATCTTTTCAAGAAACTCTCCGGCTGCCCTTTCGAGATCCTCGATTCCTCTGATGATTATTTCCTGTTTCATACGGCAAAGATATGTAAAATCCTTGCTATGGCCAAACTATGTCCTCTATTCCAGAATATTCTGCTTGTCCAGAAACCGGTATCCGGCGGCTTCTGATAAATGTTCCATCCTGATGTTGTCCGCCCCTTCAAGATCTGCAATGGTGCGGGCCAGTCTGATTATACGGGAACAGGCTCTGGCTGACAGTCCCATCTTTTCGATTATTCTCTCCATAAGTTTTCTGCATCCGGTGTCCAGCGGGCAATATTTGTCGATGAGTCGGTTGTTCATAGATGCGTTGCAGAATATACCGTCTGCGGCGAATCGTCGCTTCTGTATTTCCCTGGCTTTCAATACTCTTTCGGCTATGGCAGAACTGGATTCCGCTGGCTTTCGCTCTACCAGCTTCCTTGCATCGATCGGGTGCATCCACAGCTGTATGTCTATTCTGTCCATAATAGGTCCGGAGAGTTTGGACATATAGGCGATTCGTCTTGACGGAGTGCAGGTGCAGCGGTCGCCTTCACCATAATAGCCGCAGGGACACGGATTAGTGGCTGCTATCAGCATAAAGTCGGCAGGATATTCCACTTTTGCCTTGAGACGGGAGATTGTCACCTTCCGGTCTTCCATCGGTGCCCTCAGCACTTCCAGCACTTTCTTGGGTGCTTCGCAGAATTCATCGATGAAGAGGATTCCATTATGGGCCAGAGAAATCTCCCCAGGCATTATGTTGTCCGATCCTCCTCCCAGAAGAGCTGCTATCGAGGCGCTGTAATGTGGAGCTCTGAACGGTCTCTGCTTTATCAGACCTCCGAGAGGATTTCCTTTTCCGGCCACGGAGTATATCTTGCTGGTCTGGAGTGATTCTCTGAAATTCAGAGGCGGGAGGATTGTCGACATTGCTTTAGCCAATGAACTCTTCCCTGATCCAGGCGACCCGATGAGAATGGCATTGTGTCCTCCTGCAGCTGCGATTTCCAGTCCTCTCTTGGCTCCTTCCTGTCCGATGATCTCGGAAAAATCCATTGCTCCGGACTGGCCCTGACAGTCTGCGGAGGGATATTCTGAACGAAGATTTCTGACCAGAAGATCATCCCGGGCTACTTCTCCGGAAAGGATTTCCAGAACTTCCTCGATCGTTTCCACACCATATACATCTATGATATTGTACTCTGATGCTTCGAGAGCAGACCGACGCGGAAGAATGCATCCCGCCAGGCCTTCTCTGGCCGCCAGCTCCACCGTAGGCAGTGCTCCGGAGACTTCGCGCACTGTTCCGTCAAGGCCCAATTCTCCCATTATCAGGAACTTATCAAGAAACGGCAGCTCTCTCTGCGCAGATGCGGCAATTATACCTAATGCAATGGGAAGGTCGTACCCGCTTCCCTTTTTATGCATATCAGCAGGCGCCAGATTGATCACAATCTTTCTTCCGGGTATTCTGAATCCCAATGTCTGCAGCGATGTCACTATCCTCAGCAGGCTTTCCTTGATAGCCGCATCTGCCAGTCCCACCAGATGTATTCCGATGCCTGTAGCGACATCTACCTCCACGATCACCGGTATCGCGTCGATCCCGACGCATTTCGCACAATGAATGTTTATCAGCATAATCAAACCTATTTATTTTATTCCTCTCCCAAATCTCCTCCATAAATCCGGAACCGTATTTAAAAAAGAGAAAAATGTGGCGGAATTCAGGACATAAAAAATATTTTATGCGACCTAAAATTTATTTTATGTCTTTTACATATGTTCTTTGGTCCGCTTTTACCGTAATCAAATGAAGGAAATGGTAAAAACATTGTACCTTTGTCTGGCAAAACAGAAACGGGTATGATAAAGAAATCTATCGAGTCGGTCGGGCAGTATCTTCTTTTTCTGAAAAAGGTCTTCAGAAAACCGGAGAAATTCAGGATATTCTTCAGACAGTTCATCAATGAGTCGGATAAGCTCATCATCTCATCGGTTCTGCTGGTGGGAGTGATATCTCTTTTCATAGGTGGAGTGCTTGTCATCCAGACTGCATCGAATCTGGAGAATCCGGTAATTGACAAGATGTATATCGGCTATATGGTGAGGGAAAGTCTCATTCTTGAGTTCTGTTCGACAATGATAGCCCTGATTCTGGCGGGCAAGATGGGGTCTAACATTTCTTCTGAGATAGGAAGTATGCGCATCACAGAGCAGATCGATGCAATGGAAATGATGGGCGTGAATTCAGCAGGTTTTCTCGTCCTTCCAAAAATTGTAGCTACGACTCTTCTTAGCCCGCTGCTTATGTTCCTTAGTCTCGTATTGGGCCTCATAGGAGGCTATCTTGTAGTAGAAACCACACAGATCATACCGACAGCTTCATATATTACAGGAATCAAGGCTTTCTACAACGGGTTCTATGTATTCTACAGCTGCTTCAAGATGTCCCTCTTCTGCTTTATGATATCCTCCATCTCGGCATTCAACGGGTATTATGCCAAAGGAGGCTCTCTGGGAGTCGGACGTTCGAGTACGAAAGCTATCGTGGTCACCAGCATCCTTATCCTGCTTGCCGACCTTATTGTCACACAGTTAATGCTTTACTAAAATGATCAAGGTAGAGAATCTCAATAAAAGTTTTGACGGGGTACAGGTCCTGAAGGATATTTCCGTGACATATGAGCAGGGAAAATGCAATATGATAATCGGTGCCAGCGGTTCAGGAAAGACGGTTCTTCTGAAGAATCTGATCGGACTTATGGAAGCGGACAGCGGTGAAATAATATATGGTGACAGAAGTCTCTCTCAGATGAACGACAACGAGAAAAGGCAGCTTCGCCAGAATATCGGCATTCTCTTCCAAGGTAGTGCCCTCTTCGATTTTGCGACAGTAATCGAGAATGTTATGTTCCCGATGGAATTCTTCACTGACTGGTCTCCGGCACAGAGGAAGGAAAGAGCACATTATTGCCTTGAAAAGGTCAATGTGATCGGTTCTGACGACAAGTATCCGAACGAGCTCAGCGGAGGTATGCAGAAACGTGTCGGAATCGCCCGTGCAATTGCCTTGAATCCTAAATACCTGTTCTGTGACGAACCGAATTCCGGTCTGGATCCTTATACGTCCATCCTTATCGACCGTCTTATCAGCGACCTTACCAAAGAGTTCAATATGACAACAGTGGTCAATACCCACGATATGAATTCCATACTCGAAATAGGTGATAAGATCGGTTTCATCCACAAGGGAAGTATGCTCTGGCAGGGAGATAAAAAGACAATCCTCCAGCCTGATTGTCAGGAACTGAAGGATTTCGTCTGCGCCAATACTCTGGCGAGAAATATCATAGAAGGAAAATAGTCTAGAGTCTTGCTCTTAATCCCATTTCGAAACCGAACATAAGAGGCTGCACTGTGCGGATGCTCTTAGGCTGGTTGCAGTCGAAGTAATATCTTACAGACGGATCGATGTATAGACCGAGGTGCTTTCCCAGCATAAACTCCACTCCGAATCCGACATTGGCTGAAAGTTGCATTCCGTCGACATTGTCCCTATGGTAAATTGAATCACTGAGGACGTGATACGCATCTGCAACGCATTTCTCGACAGTTCCTCCCGCATATGCATAAAGATTCACTCTGTCTTTATCTACGATGTCGTAATATGCATTGAGCGGTATACCTATGTAATGCAGCGTGTTCCTGATATCTGAATGGATATCGATGTTCTTGTCCACATCAGTGTATTTTCCATAGAACTGTCTGGTGAGGATGCTGTAGTTTGCACCGACTCCGACAGACCATCTGTCTGAAAGACCGATCTTTACTCCGACTCCGAATGAGACCGGGAGTCCGTATGTGGAATTCGTACTGGTTTCTGTGACACCTGTCTTCTGTGGGGCGGAAGTGATTGTAGGTGCTTTCATCAGGCCCAGTCTGTTTCTGCTTTGCGTGCTGTTCGTGCTGGCAAGTCCGGAAAGCATAAGTGAAATGTCTCTCTTTTCCGTCTTCTCGTCCTCTCCCCAGTCTTCAGGAAAATATGCGGCAGTCACTTGCGTTTCACGGTAGTCTGTCTCTGTCTTTCCCTCAACGGTGCTTCTGTCAATGTTTTCAGTTTCAATCAATTGCTCTGTCTCGGACATCTCCATTGCCTCGGAAGCTGTTTGAGGGATGATTTCTTCAGTAGCAGGCACGGTCGCTTTCCTGACCGGCTTAGCCTCTGCTATTGAAATTTCAATATTGTCCGGTACGGCCGTACCTTCGATTATTTCCTCTTCCGGCTCCACTACCGCTATAAGTCCGCTGTCTTCCGACAAAGGTACGAGGGTGTTCTGAGGCTTGATGTTGAAGATTACGCCAATGACAATGGCAGCAGCTGCTGCGACGCCCACCGCGGCACGTCTGAACCATAGTACTACGGTCCTTCTGCGGGCAGCATTGTCCAGCCCCTCAGACACAGCATCCCAGACGCGGGCAGGAACATCTTCCTGTCCTTCGTCCAGAATTGACTTCATCATCAGGTCAAATTCGTTTATTTTATCGTGTTCCTCAAACATTTTCTCTTTCTTTTATCTTGTTCTGCAGCCAGATCCTTGCTCTGCTGAGCTGGGTTCTGGACGTCGTTTCGGATATTCCCAACGTATCCGATATTTCCTTATGAGAATACCCTTCTATCGCGTACATATTGAAGACTGTCCTGAATCCCGGAGGCAGCTCCATCACAAGTTTCATCAGTTCCTTGTATCCGATGTTCTGATTCTGTGACGGCAGATCGTCCTTCATTCCCCTTATGGCTTCCAGATCCTCGCTCATCTTCAGCGCATCCTTCTTTCGAAGGCTCATAAGTGCAGTGTTTACAAAGATCTTCCTTGCCCAGCCGTCAAATGACCCATCTCCCTTGTAATCTCCCAGTTTGGTGAATAATGTTATGAATCCATCCTGCAGTACATCTTCCGCCATTTCCCTGCTACCGATATAACGTATGCATAAAGGGAACATACGGGGGGCCAGACGGTTGTATAAAACCTTCTGGGACGCTCGATCTCCTTTTATGCACAAATCAATCAGCTGTAAGTCAATGGTTTCTGCCACGTTTCTTTCTATTGGGTCCCGAAGGTTTGTCAATTGTTCGTGCCCCTAATAGATGCAAGGGGGACCCTGAATGTTGCATCATAGGCACATTTTTCCCAAAAATATGGAATTTCCCGAAATTGAATGTTATTTTTGTATGTTTTCTTTAGAAACTTTTGAAATGAAGAGAAATCTGATATATGTAATATTTACCGCTGTCCTTTATTTCCTGACGATATCAAGCACGTCTGCACAGAGCGTAAGACCCCAGGCAAAGGGAAGCAATCTGCTTCTTTCTGCTGTGGAAAGGTACAATGAAAGGGATATCGAAAGAGCATTGGTTCTTTTGAACGAGGCAGTGGCTGAGAATCCGGAGGATGATGCGGCCTGGTACTATATTGCCCAATGTGCTATAGCAAGGAATGATGCTGAAATGGCCGAGCAGAGCCTGAGAATGGCAGTCGAGCTTGATCCTGAAAATTTCTGGTATCGTTACCGTCTGGCAAGGCTTTATTCCCTGACTTCACGCCCGGAACTCACTGTGGATATGTATGAAAAGCTTCTGGAGGATTTCCCGAAGAAGAGCGATCTGTATTTCGATCTGGTAGAGATGTATGCATCCCAGCGGGAATATGAAAAGGCTCTGGGAATATTGAAGGAGATCGAAACTGTTTTCGGAATGACAGAGTCGATAGCGATGTATCGTTTCAACCTGCTTCGTATGCTTGACAGGCAGGAAGAGGCCTTTGCTTCATTGGAAGAGTATAATAAGGAGTATTCATCCCCGTTCGTGCTTTCTACATTGGCTGATTATCAGATGTCTATGTACAATGATTCAACAGCTCTGGCTTATTATGACGAGGCCTTGGACCTGGCACCGGATTATGCTCCGGCACTTCTTGGCAAGGCGGAGACATTGAGATTGACCAGAAGGTATAATGAATATTTCGATATCCTGAGCCGCTATGTGGCGGATCCTGAGACCCCTGCGGTGGCAAAAAGTGACTATCTGATGGCTGTGGTACAGAGGACCGAGCCTAAGTTCCTGTCTTCGTTCAGACCTCAGATAGATTCTGTGATGAATAATGCTCTTCAGACTCATCCGACTGACAGTATGCTGCTGCAGACAGCTGCCGTATACTATTATTCGACTGACAGGAAGAGTGAGGCGAAGAAACACTTCAAGGCCAATATCGAAGCCTGGCCGGAGAGTCTGTCGGCAGCTGCCAATTATGTGGAGTTCCTGATGTATGCGGAAGAATGGGAAGAGCTCTCGGATGAGGGCCGTGCGGCATTCCATAAATTCCCTCAGGAGACAGCTTTTCTGGAAATGGCAAGTGTGGGAGATTACAATCTCGAAGCCTATGACAAGGTTCTGGAGGTATGTAATAAAGTGCTGGAGATCGCTCCTCGTGACAGTTCCAAGACGCTGAGGGCCTGGTCGACAATAGGAGATATCTATCATCAGCTTGGTGACGACAAGAAAGCCTACAAAGCCTATGACAAGGCTCTCAAGATCAACCCCGACTATATCTATGTCCTAAATAATTATGCTTATTACCTCAGCGTCGAGGGCAAGAAACTGAAGAAGGCTTATAGTATGAGCAAACGTACCATAGAGGCAGAGCCGGACAATGCTACCTATCTGGATACTTTCGGATGGATATTGTACCTGCAGGGCAAGCCTCTGGAGGCCAAGCCTTTCTTCAAGCACGCGATGCTTTATGGAGGCAAGGACAGCGTCGTGATAATGGATCACTATGCGGAGGTACTTTATGCTTTGAAGGAATACGATCTGGCAATGGTATATTGGAATATGGCATTGAAGAAAAATAAAGGTGATGTGCCTGATCTGGAAGCGAGGGTGAAACAGAGGAAGCAGTCGATTAAGAAATGATGAGGCGTATTTTAGAAATATCATTGCTGTTCATCGCTTTTCTTTCTTTTGGCGGGAAAGCTTATGCTCAGGATGTTAGTGCTCAGGAGGCTAAGAAGGCGAAGCTTGAGAGAGAGATTGCCATTATTGACCGTCAGCTTGCCGAGAATGCATCGCAGAGCAGCACTATGCTTTCCGACCTGAATCTTATCCGCAGGAAGATATCCAACAGAAAGGCACTTGTGGCAGAGGCAGACAAGCAGGTCAGATTATATAATGATAGTATTTATCTGACTAACAGAGAGATAAATCGTTTGAAGGTTAGAATAGATACTTTGACTTCCCATTATTCGAGACTGGTCAGAAGTGCTTATAAGAACAGGGATGCCCGTGTCTGGTATATGTATATGTTTGCGAGCCAGAATCTCGGACAAGCTTTCAGACGTTTCGGATATTTCCGTACTCTTTCCTCGCAGATGAAGTCTGAGGCCAGGAAGATCAAGGATATGCAGGATGAGCTCGGACGCAAAAAGGAAAGATTGTCGCAGCTGAAGAAGGAGGCTGAGGTAATCAAGAATGCCAGGCAGAAGGAAGTGGATGAACTTCGTAAGGATGAAGCCAAGTCCGACTCGGTGGTGAAGCGTCTGCAGAAGGATAAGAAGAAGTATCAGAATCAGCTTGCGGCCAAGAAGAAGGAGGTCAATGCACTGAACAGGGAGATCGCCCGTATCATTGCGCAGACAATAAAGACCGACGATCAGAAGAAAGATCAGAAGAAGTCCCCTGTGGATATGAAGCTGGACGGTGAATTCGCAAACAATAAAGGCAAGCTGCCTTGGCCTGCAGAAGGACCGTTGATGGGCCGTTTCGGAAAACAGTATCACGCTGTGTATAAGAATATTGAACTTCCTCAGAACAATGGAATCGATATCGCATTGGGCAAGGGTGAACAGGTGAAGGCTGTCTTTGATGGTGTGGTGAGCAAAGTGTTTGTTATGCCTGGATACAATCAGTGCGTGCTTGTCCAGCACGGTAACTATTTCACATTGTATTGCAAGATGAAAGGGCTGTCTGTGAAGGCCGGTGACAAGGTGACCTTGGGACAGGTTTTAGGAACAATTGATACTATTAACGGTCAGACACAGCTGCATTTCGAGGTCTGGAAAGGAAGCGCTCCGCAGAATCCGGAGCAATGGCTTAGATAAATATGAAGAAAACCGTATTCATAACCGGTGCGACAGGCAATATGGGTTGGGCCGGATTTCAGGAATTGTATAGGCGCAAGGAAAAATTCAATATAAGGATACTTGCAAGGGATAGCAAGAAGAACAGGAAGAAGCTTTCCCCTTATCTTGCAGATCCGTCTGTGACTGTCGTATGGGGCGATCTTATGAAGTATGCAGATGTGCTGGAAGGAGTTACCGGCTCTGATTATGTCCTCCACGTGGGCGGAATGGTATCTCCTGCAGCGGATTATTATCCTGAAAAGACTCTCAAGGTCAATGTCGGATCTGCTGAGAATGTCGTCAAGGCTGTAGCTGCTCAGCCGAATGCATCGGATATAAGAGTAGTATATATCGGATCTGTAGCCCAATACGGCGACAGGAATCCACCTTATCATTGGGGCGATGCTGATGATCCTCAGACTCCGGCTCTTTTCGATATGTATGCCCTTTCAAAGATCCGTTCAGAGGAGATATTTGCTTCTGCCGGCCTGAGAAGATGGGTTTCGCTGAGGCAGAGCGGTATCCTTTATCCTGGTATATTGAGCGTTGTAAGTCCGACGGCTTTTCACGTACCAATGGGAGGCGTGCTGGAGTGGGCTACCATAGAAGATTCCGGACGTTTGCTTGCCAATGTCTGCGAGGACCGTGTCCCTGAAGACTTCTGGAACAAGGCATACAATATCAGCAGCGGAGAGCAGTACCGTATGACCAATTATGAGTTTATGAACCGTATGCTCTCTTCACTTGGTCTGCCTTCTCCGGAGAAGGTCTTCGAACCTCAATGGTTTGCCCTCAAGAATTTCCACGGAATGTGGTACAAGGATGCAGACCGGCTGGATGAGATTCTTCGATTCAGAGCCAATATCCCTGTCGATGAATATTTTGCATCAATGAAGTCTAAGCTGCCTTGGTTCTACAAACTGGCTTTCCTTGCACCGGCTTGGGCAGTGAAGATGTTTATGAAGCCTTTTGCGTTCGAGAAAGGACTCGGTACCCAGTGGTGGGTGGAGAACGATGAGGAAAAATTCCTGGCTTACTATGGCTCACGAGAGGCATATGAAGCCATCCGCTCCTGGGATGACGTCCGCCCCGCTCCTCTCTCAAAAACGAAGGATGACTAATTGCTTGATTATAAGTTGTTTGTAGTTTCTGCGTGCTCCCCTTTGTGCAGCACGTAGATTGTGTAATGGGTTGATAGATAATAATATAGGCTTTTCTGTGAAAATAAGGATACTGGATATATTGGAAGAGACAATGGCCGACGGCCCTGGATTCCGCACATCGATCTATTGTGCGGGATGCGGTCATCATTGTCCAGGCTGCCACAATCCCCAATCCTGGGATTTCAATGGCGGTAGGGAGGTGACTGTGGATGAGTTGCTGGAGGTGGTCAAAGCCGATGAGTTTGCCAATGTCACCTTTTCCGGCGGTGACCCTCTATATCAGGTGGAAGCCTTTACGGAACTTGCCCGCCGTATAAAGGAAGAAACCGGCAAGAATATCTGGTGCTATACAGGATTTACATACGAGGAAATACTTGCAGATAAGCATCTCAGCCAGATACTTCCATATATTGACACTCTTGTGGACGGCCCTTTCAAAGCCGAACTGAGGGATCCAGAGCTTCATTTCCGTGGCAGCTCGAACCAGCGGATCATCCATCTCACCGAACAAAAAGACGATGCCGTTCCGGGCACCGTCTCGGTTATACCATATAAATGATTTCTTATTTCAGGAACCTGATGGGTCGTACACTGTACCCTGAATTGTAATTTGTTGTGCAAACAGTTGAATAGAACACAAAAGAGTTCCTAAAAACAACATTAAGATTCTGGTTCTTTTCATAATAATGCAGTTATTAGTTTGGTTGTGGTTAATTATGCTGTTCACAAATTTATAACTGAAGTATACTTTTAGGGTCGAATTTTTATCTAAAAAGGTTGAATATTTAACAAAATAACATAACGGAAATTCAACCTTATAAATAAAAAGGACGGCATCTTTTAAGATGTCGTCCGTGTAATATGCTGTTAATAAGATTATTCGTGTACTACTCTGTCACGGAGCTCGGCGAGCTTTCCGCCGTTCCAGCGGCTGGTAGTTCCCACAAGGTAGCCTGTGATGCGCTGGAGCTTGTCGATATTGTGACCTCCGCAGTGAGGGCACTTCACCAGTCCTTCCTTGGCATTTTCGAAGCCGCAGTCCATACAGCGGTTACGGTTATGATTGACCGAGCAGTAGCCTATGTCGTATCTGTCCATCAGATCTACGATGTTCATTATCGCCTCAGGGTTGTGAGTGGCATCTCCGTCGATCTCTACATAGAAGATGTGTCCTCCTCCTGTGAGAGCGTGGTAAGGTCCTTCGATCTCAGCCTTGTGCTTAGGCGTACATTTATAATATACAGGCACGTGGTTCGAATTGGTATAGTAGTCCTTGTCAGTCACACCCGGAATGATGCCGAATTTCTTCTTGTCTCCGCGTGTGAAGCGGCCTGCGAGACCCTCCGCCGGTGTAGCGAGGACGCTATAATTGTGTTTATATGTTTCGCAGAACTCATTGACCTTGCTTCGCATAAATGTCACGATGCGGAGTCCGAGTTCCTGAGCTTCGGCTGATTCTCCGTGATGCTTTCCGATAAGGGCGATGAGTGTCTCGGCAAGACCGATGAATCCGATTCCGAGGGTTCCGTGATTGATTACCGACTCGATTGTGTCGTTGTCTGAAAGCTTTTCGCTGTCCATCCAGAGGGAACCCATAAGGAGAGGGAACTGCTTCTTCAAGGCTGTCTTCTGGAAATTGAATCTCTCGTCGAGCTGTCTTGCGGCGATCTGAAGCGCCCAATCGAGCTTCTTGAAGAATTCGTGGATTCTGTCTTCCTTGCTCTCGATACCGATACATTCGATAGCGAGCTTCACGATATTGATGGTTGTGAACGAGAGATTGCCACGACCTATGGATGTCTTAGGTCCGAAGCGGTTTTCGAATACGCGGGTACGGCAGCCCATTGTAGCCACCTCCCACTGGTATCTCTTAGGGTCATCTGCCTTCCAGAGCTCGTGATGGTTGAACGGAGCGTCCAGGTTGACGAAGTTAGGGAAGAAGCGTCTTGCAGACACCTTGCAGGCGAACTTGTAAAGATCATAGTTGCGGTCTTCAGGAAGGTAGCTCACTCCGCGCTTCTTCTTCCAGATCTGGATAGGGAATATGGCGGTGGAACCGTTTCCGACGCCCTCGTATGTGGTGTTGAGGATCTCACGGATCACGCAGCGTCCCTCTGCCGAGGTGTCTGTGCCGTAATTTATCGAGCTGAATACCACCTGGTTACCTCCACGGGAATGGATTGAATTCATATTGTGCACGAATGCCTCCATTGACTGGTGTACGCGGCTCACTGTCATATTTATAGCGTGCTGGATGACCCTGTCGTCTCCCTGGATTCCCACGAGGTCACGCTTCAGATAGTCGTCTATCTTCACATCATAGAGACGTGCGTAGCTCTCGCCGTTGATCTCGCCGATCTTGTCGAGTTCCTCCCTGAATGTCCTTCTTACGAACGGAGCCATATAGAAGTCAAATGCCGGAATTGCCTGACCTCCGTGCATTTCGTTCTGAACTGTCTCCAAGGAAATGCATCCCAGGATGCTGGCTGTCTCTATCCTCTTTGCAGGGCGGGACTCGCCGTGTCCTGCGAAGAATCCGTCCTCCAGAATCTTGTCAAGAGGGTGCTGTATGCAGGTGAGGCTCTTGGTCGGGTAGTAGTCCTTGTCGTGGATGTGTATGTAATTGTTCTTTACAGCTTCCTTCACTTCCTCAGAGAGCAGACACTCATCTACGTATGACTTTGTGGATTCAGATGCGAACTTCATCATCATTCCTGCCGGAGTGTCCGCGTTCATATTGGCATTCTCGCGGGTGATCTCAGTTGCCTGTGCGTCTATGATTTCCTGGAAGATCTCTCTTGATTTGGCACTTCTGGCAAGGTTGCGCTGATTGCGGTAAGCGATATATTTCTTAGCTACTTCCTTGCGGGGGCTGTTCATCAGCTCGTATTCGACCTGATCCTGAATAGCCTCCACGCTCATATTGTCGATGTCGATCTTTGAAATGGCCGAAGCGATTTCTGCTGCAAGTACGATGTCCTCACCTTCTTCTGTCACATTCATCGCCTTGAGGATGGCATCAACGATCTTTCTGTTGTCAAAAATCACGACTCTTCCGTCGCGCTTCACTACGTGCTTTACCATAACTTTATGAGTGTCAATTCGACAGGATCCCTAAGCAAAGAGATCCTCCGATCAGTTATTTATCCTTTGGGAGTTTCCTTATCAGAAGGCCGTTCTCTGACGGTCGGACAAATATAAATCAAATCCGCGTGGCAGTCAAGTGAAAGTTATCAACAAAAACAATAACACCTTGCTAAGTATTAGATTAGCAAGGTGTTATAATGTTGATAATTTTTAAATGTTAAAAATGACTATCCTACGAGCCATACCAGCACGTGGCGGTCGAATATCATATATTCAAGCTCGAAATCCTCCTCGTGCTCGTCTTTGTGAATGAATGTAGCCTCGAGTTCACCCTCCTTGCGGACATTGAATTTCTCCACTTCGATCTGCTCGGCGAAATCCACCCTGTTCTGTGACATTCTCTTGAAGATCGCTTCCTTTGCGCACCAGTAGATGGCGAGCTGCTCGTTTCTCTTTTCCTTTTCCAGATCGTCTATCTCATCCTCTGAAAGTGCCTTCTTTTCCACTACAGAGAAATCCCTGTCAAGAGACTCCACGTCGATTCCGAGTTCATCGTCATCACTGATGATAACAGCAACATATTTGTCAGTGTGAGTGATGCTGATGTTAGTCACACTGTTTTCGAGGTAAGGCTTTCCGTTGTCGTGATGGTTGAGGTACATCTTCTCCTCGAAGAGTTCGTTCAGAAGTGCCCTTACGGCGAGTTTCTGTCTTCTGTGGCTTTCATTTCTGTAAAGTGAGATCTCTTCCATCTCGTCAGTCGGTACTGATACCAGACTTCGCAGCTCATCTTCAGTCTCCGTGATCTGCCATACGGCGATTTCCGCCTTGCTTTCAAGTTTCTTTCTTAAATATAGTGCCATATATCAATAATGTTCTATGATAGAGTGGAATTCGGGGTGCCTATATACGACAGACCCGTGCGCGCCGACCAGGCACACACAGAAAAAACCTCCTGACTCTCGTCAGAAGTACTGCCCATAACCATAAATACGCTGTTGGACAACGGATCGTCAGAAGTCTGATCCGCGTTGATCTGCTGATTCTTTACTATAGGACTGGGAGGTTCCACTATCTAAATCACTAATAATTAGACCGCAAAGATAATAAAGACTTTTGATATCTGAAAATTAATTTATTTTTGAATTATTGCTATCTTGCAGACGTAATCAAAACGCTTATGAAATTCCTAGTCACATTGCTGCTTCTGTGCTGTCTGTGCAGTTGCTCGATTCAAGGAAAATACCAGCAGGAAATCAAACATTCAGTCAGATGAAGACAATAATCATAAAAGGAGGGACAGTCCTTACAGGAGGCTCTGAATTTCAGGCTGATGTGGTGATACGCGGGGGACGGATCGTCTATGTCGGTCCGGATGGGGAATTCTGGGTTCAAAAGGACAATCAATGTCTGGACCGGCTCGTGGAAGTCATCGATGCAGCAGGAAAATATGTCGCACCGGGATTCATTGACCTTCATACCCACGGTGGAGACGGTGTCGATTTCGGCGACGGGACGGTGGAGGCCTTCCGCAAGATTCTTTCATTCCACGGCTCTCACGGCACGACACTTCTATACCCGACATCAATGACCGGCTCTCTCGAGTCACTTCATAAGTCAATAGAAGCGTACAAAGAGGTTAAATCTCTCGGTGCGGACGGCGCGGCAATGGGAGGCTGGCATATGGAAGGCCCGTATTTTTCTGCATCCAAAAGAGGGGCGCAGGATCCTCGCTATCTGAAAGATCCTGATCCTGAGGAATATATGGATATTATGAGGAGGGCGGAAGGGCAGATCGCAAGGTGGAGCCTGGCTCCGGAACTTCCGGGTGCGCACGATATGGCCAGGGCTCTCAGAGCAAAGGGAGTGCTGATGGCATACGGGCACACGGATGCTTCGTTCGAAGAATGTGAGGACGCGTTCAATGCCGGATTCTCACATATGACCCACTTCTTTTCGGGAATGAGCACGGTGTCAAGAAATGGTATTTACAGACGAGCTGGAGCGGTGGAGTATGGCTATTACAATGATGATGTCACTGTGGAATTGATCGGTGACGGCATCCACGTACCGGCATCTATGCTGAAGATGATCTTCAAGATAAAAGGAGCGGACAATATTGCCCTGATAACGGATTCTATCCGTGCTGCAGGTCTTCCGGACGGAGACTATGAGCTGGGAGAAGGCGGACTCAGGATAACCGTGGAAGAGGGAATGGCCCGGCTGGCTGACTCACAGACATTGGCCGGAAGCGTGGCGACGATGGATTTCGTGGTCAGGACGGTGTGGAGATTGACCGCTCTGCCATTGGCGCAGGTGGTGAAATGCGCGACGGAGACTCCCGCACGGTTAATGGGTGTTTCCGACAGGAAAGGGTCGCTGCGGGAAGGCTTTGACGCCGACATTGTCATATTTGATGATGATGTGAATGTTTCAGAAGTAATTGTCGGTGGAAAGCTGGTCTGTAGGTAAGGTTTTTCGACAATAATTATTATATTTGCCAAGATTTGAAACTAAATACTAACATTATAGATTTATTATGGAATTTTTGACTAACGACAAGCTCGTGATCGTAGGTGCCGGTGGCGCTATCGGATCTAATATGGCTCAGACAGCTCTTATGCTCGGCCTTACTCCAAACATCTGCCTTTATGACATTTATGGTCCTGGCGTAAACGGTGTTGCTGAGGAACTTTATCACTGTGCATTCGAGGGTGCCAACATCACTTGGACAACTGATCCTGAGGTGGCTTTCACTGGTGCGAAGTACATCATTTCATCAGGTGGTGCTCCTCGTAAGGAGGGTATGACCCGTGAGGATCTCCTTAAGGGTAACTGCCAGATCGCAGCTGAATTCGGTGACAACATCAAGAAGTATTGCCCAGACGTAAATCACGTGGTGGTTATCTTCAACCCAGCTGACGTGACTGCTCTTACAGCTCTCATCCGTTCAGGCCTCAAGCCAAGCCAGCTTACTTCACTTGCTGCTCTTGACTCTACTCGTCTTCAGTCAGCTATCGCTAAGGAACTCGGCGTTCCTCAGTACAAGGTAGAGAACGCTCGTACTTACGGTGGTCACGGTGAGGCAATGGCTGTATTCGCTTCTAAGATCACTGTAGACGGCAAGCCGCTCGCAGAGTACAACATTCCTGAGGACAAGTGGGCTGAGATCAAGCACGCTACTATCCAGGGTGGTTCTAACATCATCAAGCTCCGTGGCCGTTCATCATTCCAGAGCCCTGCATATCAGTCAGTTCTTATGATCCAGGCTGCAATGGGTGGTGCTGAGTTCCACTGGCCTGCAGGATGCTATGTGAACACTGAGAAGTATCAGAACGTTCTTATGGCAATGCCTACAACAATCGACGCAACAGGTGTTCACTTCGGTGAGGTTACAGGTACTCCGGAGGAGATCGCTGCTCTCGATGCATCTTACGCTCACCTCCAGGTTATGCGTGATGAGATCATCTCTCTCGGCATCATCCCGCCGGTAGCAGAGTGGAAGACTCTCAATCCA
>JAGKTT010000033.1 GCA_021153285.1 Bacteroidia bacterium | reverse complement strand
ATGCAACTACCCCTGATCCTCCTCGCCGCGCTGGCGCCCATCGCCATATTGGCATATTATATCTATCGTCGTGATAAATTCCAGAAAGAGCCTGTAAAGGAGCTTCTCAAGGCCTTTGGTATGGGAATATTGTCGGTACCGGTGTCGTTATTGATTTCGACTCCACTTGAATTTGCGGGCTTTTATTCGATGGAGACTCAAACCCTGCTTGATGCTGTGAAGCTGTCTTTTCTCGGGGCTGCGATTCCGGAAGAGATTGCTAAGTTTCTGATGCTCTGGCTCTTTGTACGTAAAAGTAGATGCTTTGATGAAAATGTGGACGGAATTGTCTATGCATCAGTAGTTTCTCTAGGCTTTGCTGCCGTGGAGAATATATTGTATCTTGTTACGAATTACGAGTCGTGGATCTCTGTCGGCATTACCCGTGCATTGTTTTCTGTGCCGGGACATTTCTTCTTCGGAGTGCTGATGGGTTATTACTATTCTCTTTTCCGTTTTTATCCTGCTGCCGGCCGAAAGGTCAAGTGGCTTGTGCTGGGAGCTCCGATACTGGCACACGGACTGTTTGATACAATATTGTTCAGTGTCGAGGTGCTTCCTGGTCTAAGTGCTGCCCTGATGATAGCTTTTATCCTATTGTGCAACAGTCTGCGTAAACGTGCCAGCAGGAGCATCGCCGAGCATCTGGAAAGAGATAGTGAAAAATTACAGTTGCAGTGATAGATTCCGGCAGTAATATTGTTCTATTTATCCTATAAAAACCAAAGAACAATGGAAAATAAATATGTACCTCAGCCAATGGATACAAGTGATGTCCGTTTACCTGAAGAATTGATGCCTCTGATCGAGCAGATGGCCAAGAATGTTCACGAAGTGTGGGCTCAGAGCCGTATGGATCAGGGATGGACATATGGAGAGGAGCGCAATGATGCCCTCAAGCATCATCCCTGCCTGATCCCTTATGAAGAACTCCCTGAAGTAGAGAAGGCTTATGATCGTGATACGGCTGTCGGCACCCTGAAGCTTATCAGTAAACTGGGATTCAAGATTACGAAAGAGTAATTTGTCTATAAGGAATTCTTGACCACCAGCCAGTCGTAATGTCTGGTCTCCTCACTCAGGGCGTCGTATGGGACAATGCAGTTGTGAGTGCATTTCAAATCGCTGGTATCTTCTGCATATCTGTATCCGAGTATGATGTGTGAAGCGTTCCAGCGAATATGTTCTCCGACGGCCAGATATTCCAGGACAGCGGCATCTTCATCAGTACATCTCTTCTTGTCGACGTGCTGTCCGTCATTCCAGCTGTCCTGAATGAATTCAGCTGCGGCGGCCGTCCGGGCATCGCATAATGCTCTTTTGGTGAAGGCGTGAAGGCAATTGGAATAATCCTGCGAAATCTGTCTTCGGGCCTTGTTCCTTGTGGCATAATCATCAGACTGAAGTCTGGTGAGTCGTTCTGCCCAGGCAGTTTCTGCTTCTGCCTGTGATGTGGCTGAAAGGTAACTGCAGTAGAACTTCTTGGCCATAGTCGTGATGTCGTTGGCGCTTATGACATTCTGTGTCCAGATATCCTTCATCATTCCGAACGGGCGCAGGCAGTTTCCGAAAGTGCGGTTTGCTTTTTCGATTGTCTCCTTATCGAGAATGCTGAACTCCCGCTGGCGGAATGCTATTATGAAATTGTCTTTCAGGTCTCTTCCGTTTCTAAGGGCAAATTCTGCAATCTCGGTAGCAATCTTCAGATTGGCCTGGTCGTCACCGAGGCAGACTACTATATAATTCATTTCATTTATAGTTTTGCCCAGACCTTCCCAGAACCTTTCGCTTTCCACCTTGCAACTGGTGAAATGTACTTCTGAGGCATTAGGAAAGCTGATTTTACGCTTGAGTTCTCCAGCTTCTTCTGCTGCGTTATCATCGAAGATATGGCATTGGAAAGGAACTTTTTCCTTGTCTTTTCCGACAAAGGAACCGAACTCGTAAAGGAATTTCAGGGCTTCGCGACCTGTCTCGCCGAAACCTATGATCGCAGATGTGAACCCGGACTCCACATAACCGAGAAGTCTTCCGCTTTTCGCATCCTTGGCTTTCTTTACAAAGCTGACCGGATATGTTTCAGCCGAATCGTGGGTCTTGAGGCTTTCAATCGCGAGGAACGAGGAATCCACGAATATGAGTCTGTCACGTATGTCGGTCACTGAACTGTATATCGAAGATATTCCATCCTTCGCAGCGTGACAGTAGATCCTGCATCTTAGCTGAGCCTCTTCAGGGACGTTTTCCAGCTGATACAGCTTTTCGGCAAGTCTGATGTTCATATCCTGGTCATCTGACAAGATATAGACGTTATTGTCGTGATTCCGTAGCCAAGGCAAAAGCCCTTTCATTCTTTTGTCTGCCTTCAGAATGACATCAGCATCAATAGCTTCATTCTTGTTTGTCCTGAAGATGAATCTTGAAATTATATCCCAGATGGAAATTCCTTTAGGGACATCCGACTTGCTCGGAATGTCAATGAAGATGATTTTTCCGCTGCAGCCTTGTCTGCGTATGTCCGAAGCCAGAAGGATGGAAGCTTTGCTGAGGCCGATGAAGATATGATTGCCTCCATCTTCTGCGCTCTTTATATTCTTTTTCCGGAACAGCCATCTGCGGCTGTATGCCCATCTGGACAAAAAGTGGAATATTACCATTGCACTGGTGATTATGGCAAGGTAATATGTCATAAGCAATGCTGTGAACAGTATCTGGTTATCACTTAATATGGCGCTTGCCGCCCCCTTGAATGCTATCGTCTTTGCTACGAACATTTCCAATGCATACTGGATCGAGAAATATGTCATAAGCAGCCAGTCAGTAACTGTTCTGGCACTATCCTGTGACATTTTGACGAAAAGAATCAGATGGATGGCGAATCCGACAGCGAAAATGCCTGTGAAAGCTCTGACCAGAGCATCAGTATTCTGCCGTTTGCCTGTAATATGCTGAAGAATGAGTCCGTAAGCTATGCCGGTCGCGATAATGATGATTCCTCCTGTATCTGTACCCATAGGAAAAAGTAGGTTAGTTTGCTCAAAGTTAATAAAATATATGATAATCTTATAAGAAAGCTGACTTATTTTCCTATCTTTGCCAAAATACAGAAATTTATCCTATGAAATACGATGTGTTCATAAGTTATCGCCGGGATGGCGGAGGAGAGTTCGCGCGCTCTATCAAGGCTGAACTCGAACTCAGAGGCTATTCCGTCTTTCTTGATTTTGATGAACTTAAGGATGGTGTCTTTGATGAAAGGATATTGGAGGCAATAGAATCATCTCCGGTATTTCTGTTCATATTGTCGAACGGTTCTTTGGACAGATGTATGCAGGAAGGTGACTGGGTCAGGAAGGAGGTCGAGCACGCATACAGGCATAATCGTCATATAATCCCGGTAAATAAGGATGGAGCATTTGTGGGTATCCCGGAGGAACTTCCCGATATCCTTGCAGAGGTGTTCAGCCGTAACCAGTATTCGGATATAATGCTGGGACAGCTTTTCGGGGCATCGATAGAGAAGATGGTAAAGGAAAGGATCGCCCCTGTCGTGAGGCGCCCTAGAAAGAAGCTTTTTTCATATATCCTGCTTGCATCTGCGGCAGTACTGGTGTGTGTAATATCATTTATAATATTCTCGAAGAATGCTCAGGCCCGTCAGGCTGCCCGGGACTATGTCGCTCTTGTCAGCTATGCGGATTCCCTGTTGTGCTGTGAGGATAGCATCGATGTGGCGCTGCATAGAATTGAGACTGCGGAGGATATTTCTGAAAGTTATGCTGACACACGCTACAGCAGCCTTTTCGACGGAAGTGCCGAGGTTTCCAGACGCAGGCTCGAGCACGTCAAGGACTCGCTTTTTACGAGAAATAAAAATTGTGTGGAATTCTATATCGCCAGATATCGTCAGGACAGAAAGTCTGAAGATAAGAGAATGACCCTGCATTATATCGATAGGGCGTTGGCTCTGAAGGATGACGCGGATCTGGCAGCAATGAGGAGGATATTGGAATGATAAAGAATGTTTTTTTCGTATTGCTGATGTTTGCGGCATCGTTTGCATTGTCAGCTCAGGAATTGCCTGAAAGTTATGAACAGTTGTTCAAGGAAGGCATAGCTGCATTTGACAGTCAGAAATTTGAAACTGCCCGCTCCAAGTTCAAGAAGGTGGTGAATATGCCGGAGACTTCTCCTGCGCTCAGGAATGAGGCTAATGAGTTCATAAAGTCCTGTGATATAGAGATCAGGAAAAGGACTCCTAAAAAAACTGCATCTGCTGCTACGGTAGTTGTGGAGCAACAGCAGAAAAAGGAAACGGTTCTTGAAATATATCCTGCCAATCTAAGTCTTCCGGCTGCAGGAGGCACGAAGGAAATCGCCATTGAATGCAATGCCGAATGGGAGATTATGTTCAAGCCTGAATGGTGCAAGGTAATGGAGATTTCTCAGAAGTACCTGAAGATCTGGTGCGATGAGAATGATGTCACAGAAGCCAGGGAAGGAGAACTGGGATTCTCAGTCAAGGATAGTGAGAAGGTAAGGACTGTACATCTTTTCCAGGAAAAGGGCACCGATAAGTCCGGAATGGTATATTTCAGGACTGTCCCGGGAAATGCACTGATCGAAATCCACGACAGCGGTATCTATAGCGTATCTTCGCGTGCTCATAGCCTCCGGGCAGGCTCGCATAGTGTAAGAGTGCTGAAGGAAGGTTATGAACCATTGGATACAATTGTAGTTGTACCGGTTTCCCAAGATGGCAGGACTGTCGTCTTTGATATTGCTCTCAAGCCTGAATTCGGTGTGCTCATCCCTCAGGTTACAATGGAAGATACAGGAAAGGATATGCCTGCGTTGAATTTCCGTATAAACCGTAAGCCTATAGATCTTTCGAATCCGTCTGGAGGTTTCTCATTTGATGACGACGGTGTGATATACAACACCCTTTACAAAGGTGGCAGGATTCCATTGAAGCCAGGCTTGTATGAGGTGAATGCCAGTGCTGATGGTTATGTGCCATACAGCGGCTATGTGACGATAGGCCAGGGCGATGAAGTCGATTTCAAGATTGACCTTAAATATAGGGCAGGCTGGCTGACAGTCCTGGATGAGAAGAATGCAGAAGGTGCAGTGGTTTCCATTGATGGAACAGATTTCAGCTGCAAGGTAGGCGAGAAGCTCAGTCTTCCGATAGGAGAATATATCGTAGAAGTACGAAAGGACGGATATATGCTCGATGACGGTACCCTCGAAGTGAAGATAGAAGAAGGCAAGGAAGTTCTATTGAAAGCAGCAATGACACGAATGGTCAACTGCCTCTTGTCTACAGATGTGCAGGGGGAGAGGGTCTTTGTCAATGGCGATGAAGTTCCGTTGCAGCAGCCGATGTATGTCATTCCACTTATGGAGGGTGGCACGTATCAGCTGGAGGTGAAGAAAGAAGGATATTGGCCTCATAGCGAATCGATTTATGTTTCTGAAACAGATACGCTCAAGGATCTTCGAGGAATAGTGATGAAAAAGACTGTGCCTTTGACTATCAGATATGATGAACCAAATCTGATGATTTCGCTTTATGCCAAGGGTGACAGCCTGCGTCGCGACTATGCCGGAGTCACTCCTTCACGATCCAAGGATACCACTCTTTATGTCCCATACGGAAAATACGATCTGAAGCTCAGCAGACGTTTCGAGCCGATAACAGAAAGACGAACCGCATACGAAGGAAGGATCAATTTCACCGAATCCCGTAATGACTTCAAGGTCCAGACCTGGTCCAAGAACAATTTCCTCCTGATAGGGGTCGACTATAATCTTACATCCGGTGACCTTACTGATTCCGGAAAGCTTCCTGTTTTCGGTTATGCTTACTTCGGACAGTTCAAGATATGTGAAGGCCTGTCTACGGATATTTTGAAGGCATCTTTGTTCAGGACATCCCAGTGTACCTTCCCGTTTGATAAGGAATCGGTCCCTCAGCCGGACTGGACGATAGGTGCAAGCTGTCTCTTCCTGAATTATGATTTCAGGTTGGGAGGAGGTTTCTGCCAATATGGTGATGCCAACGTTCTTCTTTCCTACACTTGGTATCCTCCGTGGACCTTTGTACTTCCTTTGACACATTTCAGTGGCCACGATGCCTTTGCGGGAGTGGAACTTGCTTCCAGAATCCCTTTCTTCAATGTGAATATAAGATTCGGAGCCCAGTATATCAATGGCCGTTTCAATTGCTATAATATGCCTTCGGATTATAATCAGAATATAACTGCCAGCTTTACGAATACGCCTCTTAGCCAGTTCCGCCTTGTAGCCTCTGTCGGCTTTACCCTGGGAGGAAGAGATGCAAAGGGACGTAATGTTCTGAGACTTTGGTAAAAATAAAGATCAATAGATATGGAAAAAAAATTATACCCTTTGAAATTCATCCCTGTTGCTTCAAGGAGGCCTTGGGGTGGTCACGATCTGGTCGGAAAACTCGGCAAGAAGTTCGTGGAGATCGATGAAGATGGAAATGAAGTGCCTGTTCCCGCAGATGAACTAATCGGCGAGAGCTGGGAACTGGCTGATATGGGCGTTGAAGACTCAGTCGTAGCTGAAGGCTGGCTGGCTGGCAATACTATCGGTGACATAATGGAAACCTATCTGGAAAGAGTGGTGGGCGAGGACGTCTATAATTATTATGGCCGTCAGTTCCCGCTTCTTATCAAGTTCCTGGATATCAATGACAAGCTTTCTGTGCAGGTTCATCCTGATGATGAGGTCGCGGCAGAAAGATATGATTCGCTCGGCAAGGCTGAGATCTGGTATGTGATGGATGCCAAGCCTGGAGCAAAGATGTATTGCGGATTTACCCGTGAGGTCAGCGCGCAGGAGTTCTATGACAGATGCCATAACGGAACTGTAGATGAGATCCTGAATGTGATAGAGCCTCGCAAAGGTGATGTGATCTATATTACTCCGGGTACAGTTCACGCTGCTGACGGAGGTCTGCTGATTGCAGAGATCCAGGAATCATCAGATATGACATTCCGACTCTATGACTGGGGACGTGAGTTCAATCCGGCAACAGCCAGAAAGACCCATCTCGATGAAGCGATCGACGTCATCGACTATCGCGCATTTGATTTTGGCCTCTATCGCAAGGGACCGCTCTGGGGAGAAGAAGCTTCCAATGAGCCTTGCAAAGCTACGGCTTGCTGCTGCGAAGGTGAATGCCATTGCCACGAAGAGGGCGAATGCCATTGCCACGAAGAGGGCGAATGCCATTGCCAGGAAGAAGGAAAGGAGTGCCATTGCCACTCACATCACCATAGCGAAGGTGGGGTAGTGGAGACTCTTGTCGAGAGTCCTCAGTTCAATGTCACTAAGCTCAATCTTACTGATCCTCTCCACATATACACAGAGAAGTTCGGTGGCTTTATCGTATATATCTGTCTTGATGGTGCTGCTTCCATTCAGGTTCCTTCTGTAAAGGAAAACGGGGAGGCTTATATGCAGAACTATGAATTCGCAAAAGGCGAGACCATCCTTGTGCCTGCTGAAATGCCTGATTTCTATCTCGTTCCACGTGATCGTTCGACAGTTCTTCTCGAGGCTGTGACAAGACCGGTGGAGGAGCAGGATGAATATATTGACCCATCTACCGATGCTTTCCTTGAAAATGAAGATTATGAAGGACTTGAGGACGGAGCATTTGATGATGACGAACCTCAAGGACCGTCAGGAGCCTCACCGCTTAACTTCTTCAGCTAGTATATGGAGGAACTGAGAATCGATAAATATCTCTGGGCTATTAGAGTGTACAAGACCAGGACGGATGCTACCGATGCCTGCAAAGGTGGAAAGGTCAGGATCAATGGAGCTGACACAAAACCTTCAAAGCTGGTCAAGGTCGGTGATACGATAGTAGCCCGTAAAGGAGCAGTAACTTATACCTATAAGGTGCTTCAGCTGATCGATAAGCGCCAGGGTGCCAAGCTCGTACCGGATTATGCTGAGAATCAGACTCCTCCGGAGGAACTCGCCAAGCTCAGAGCTCCGGTCGAAACCTTCTTTCTCAAGCGAGACCGCGGAGCCGGACGTCCGACCAAGAAGGACCGTCGCCAGATGGAAGACCTATGGTCCAATCTCAGTTTCGATGTTCCTGACGACATCGCCGAAATCATAGCTTCTGACTTCGATTTCGACGAAGAATAACAAAAAACGGAAGATTTTCAAATCTTCCGTTTTTTTTGTGTATCCTACTTGAAGTATCTGTTGAAAAGTCCCTGGAATCCTGCACCGTGGCGAGCCTCATCCTTGCACATCTCGTGAACTGTATCGTGGATGGCATCCAGATTCTGCTGCTTAGCCAAAGTCGCGATTCGCTTCTTGTCCTCGCAAGCACCCTGCTCTGCAAGCATTCTCTTTTCTACGTTTGTTTTGGTATCCCATACACACTCACCGAGCAGTTCCGCAAACTTTGCTGCGTGCTCTGCCTCTTCCCACGCATATCTCTTGAAAGCCTCAGCAATCTCAGGATATCCCTCTCTGTCAGCCTGACGGCTCATAGCGAGATACATTCCCACTTCAGAGCACTCGCCCTGGAAATGGTCGCGGAGTCCCTTGAGAATTTCAGGATCCACATCCTTCGCTACTCCGAGTCTGTGCTCGTCTGCCCAGGTAAGGGCATCTCCTGTCTCTACGATTTCCTCAAACTTCTCTGCGCCAACGTGACAGATCGGACACTCCTGTGGAGCTTCGTTACCTTCGTGGATATAACCACATACCAAACATCTGTACTTCTTTGTCATAGCTATGTCAATTATTGGATTTTTTATGTTATCTATTATTTATGCTTCTTCGTCTGTTACCTCTACAAAATCTTCTGGTCCTACAAAGCAAAGTGGGCATTCCTCTGGAGCGGTCTCTCCTTCGTGGATGTATCCGCATACCAAACATTTAAATTTCTTAGTCATAATCGTTCAGTTTTAATTATTTATGTTTTGTAGTTTTTAAATATTCAAAATTAATTTCAATGCAAAGGTATGGAAAATTCCTTTCTTTCCAAATATTTTTGTAACAAATTTCGAAAATATTCCATAAATTGTATAAAAATATCGTGCTTTTAGATAAAAATCATCGATTGTGCCGTGTTTTGGCAAAATAAAAGCATAGATTTGCATTGTAAAATTCATTGTTATGAAGCCATTCCTTAAACAGGTAGCCAGACATTATTATAATGGCGGGGACATACAGAAAAGATGCTTCATCTTTCCTAACCGCCGTTCTATGATATTCTTCCGGAAATATCTTTGCGAAGAAGTCGCAGCATCGGGAAAGGATCCTATCGTGGCTCCTCAGATGCTTTCGATCAATGATTTCTTCTCCCGTCTTTCCGGTATGACTACATCAGGGAGAATCCGTCTGCTGGTAGAATTGTATGAATGTTATTGCCGGCTGAATCCCAATGCCGAGAGCCTGGATGAATTCGTATTCTGGGGTGATGTGCTCTTGGGTGATTTCAATGATGTGGACAAGTATCTGGTAGATCCGCAGCAGCTCTTCTGCAATATATCGGAATATAAGGATCTCCAGGATGATTATACATATCTTACTCAGACGCAGAAGGATGCCATAAACGCCTTCATCAAGCATTTCAAGGATGATTCAGGAAAGCTTACTGTCAATATCGATACTGGTGATGCTGATGTGAAGGGACGTTTTCTTATGATCTGGAATCTGCTCCTCCCTTTATATACTGAGTTTGGCAAGGTCTTGAAAGCAAAGGATATGGCCTATGAGGGTATGATGTACAGAAGCCTTGTGGAGAAGTTCAGTGCTGAAGATGCGGCTCAGGTTCTGCGTACGGCTTTCCCTCGGGAGGAATCATTTGTGTTCGTAGGACTGAATGCCTTGAATGAATGTGAGAAAGCTGTGCTGAGGAAGCTTCGGAATGCTTCTCTCGCCGAGTTCTGCTGGGATTGGTCCGGTGATATGATCCGTAATCCTCAGAACCGTTCCTCATTCTTTATGTCAGACAATGTCAAGGAGTTTCCTCAGGCTTTCCGCCTTGATGCCGATGGATTGGAACTTCCGTCCTTCAATATATTAAGCATCGCCTCTTCTACAGGTCAGGCGAAAAGGCTTCCGGATATTGTCAGTCAGATAGCCAGGATGCATACCGGTGGTGACCTTTCCAAGGTGGGCACTTTTGAGGATGGAGGGATTCCGCAGTGCTGCCGATGAGCAGACAATGGCAGTTGTGTCGCAGATAAAGAAGGATGCAAAATATTATGTCCCTACGGATGAACTCTCCGGGACCCCGCTGCTGGATGTCTTGTTCAAGCCTGTCATTACAGATCCGAAGGCCCGTTCCAAAGAACAGATCGATGCCTTTGCAGGTTATCAGATGGATGTCCTGAAGACGATTGCGCCTGCCTTGGCGAAGGATTCATCCCTGGCGCTTGAACTGGAGTATGCAAAGGAGTATTACCGGAGTATCAGTCTCATCAGGCAGATAGCTTTGGAGATATTACCATCTACATATATACGTCTGCTGAACCAGCTTCTTGGAAATGTGTCGGTCCCTTTCAGAGGAGAGCCTCTTAAAGGACTTCAGATTATGGGACCTCTGGAGACTCGTGCCCTGGATTTCCGTAATCTGGTGATAATGTCTGCCAATGAAGGAGTCTTTCCAAGAAGGAATGTCAGTTCTTCTTTCATACCTCCTGAACTCAGGAAGGGATTCGGACTTCCTACGTATGAATATCAGGATGCTGTCTGGGCCTACTACTTCTACAGAATGATTTCCCGTGCGGAGAATGTCTGGATGCTTGTGGATTCCAGGACAGAAGGACTTAAGTCGGGAGAGGAAAGCAGGTACATAAAGCAGTTGGAATATCATTTCAATGTGCCTCTTACAAGATATGTCGTCAGATATGACAATATGAAGACCGCCTGCATCCCTCCGATTCAAAAGACTGCGGAGGATGTGGAGAAGATCAAGTCTACAGTATTGTCTGCCACCACATTGCAGAATTATCTGGCTTGTCCTGCGAAATTCTATTACAATACTGTGAAGGAACTGTCTCTGGAAGAGGAAGTGGCCGAATCCCTCGATTACGGTATGTTCGGAACTGTATTCCACGATGTGATGCGTGCCATATATACCTCACCTTCCGCTATGGCTGTGGATTTTGTCTTCGATCACAGAGGAGAGAATGAAGCTGCTCTTTCTGACAGGATGGACAGGGTCAGCAGGGATTACATAAGGCAGTGGTTAGAACGGGAGACAGACATTAAAGCCAAGGTCAAGGCGGAGATAGCTTCTCAGCTCAATACGTTGGAAATAAGCGGAAGAAATCTTGTAGTGGCGGATGTCATTGTCCGATATGTGATGAAGACTCTGCAGAGAGACCTCGAACAGATGGAGGCTGAAGGGCAGGAACATTTTGAGATATTAGGCCGTGAGATAAAGGTCAGCGGGGAGTTCAGAGGACAGAAACTGAAAGGATTCATTGACCGTCTGGACAGTTTCAGGCCGGATCAGGCCCGAGTCGTGGATTACAAGACCGGAAAGGTGCTTAAGGATGACGAGGATATTCAGGATGGTAATGCTGAGGCGATTGCGGAGAAGATTTTTGCTCCTGATGTAGCCGATCGTCCTAAGATCGCTCTGCAGTTTTATATATATGACCTGCTTGTGCAGTCAAGGACAGAGGTTCAGGGACGTGATATATATAATTGTGTATATTCCACATCAGGACTGTTCACGAAGGCCCCGATGACGGTACGCCGCAATCAGATATTCTTCGATGCTGTGTCTGAACGCCTGGGCAAGCTGCTGGACGAAATGTATGACATTTCTGTGCCGTTCAGAAGGACGGAGGATGAAAAGGTATGTCAATATTGTGATTTCAAGACAATCTGCGGAAGATGATACAGATAATGAAAGCATCGGCAGGCTCGGGAAAGACCTACAGCCTTGCCAGAAAATATATAAGCCTTCTGTTGGGAAGCGAAGACAGGTATGCTTACAGGCACATACTTGCAGTTACCTTTACCAATAAGGCAACCGATGAAATGAAAGGCAGGATCCTGAAGGAACTCTATCTGATGGCTTCCGATCCATTGTCATCCGGTTACCTTGACTGGTTCGTTCCTTCTGTATTTCCCTCTGCAGCCGATATGCAGAAGAAGGCCGAGACAGTGCTGCACAATATCCTTCACGACTACAGCGCATTTGCGGTCAGTACGATTGACCGTTTCTTCCAGCAGACCTTGAAGGCTTTTTCACGGGAAATCGGCCATTTTGCCTCTTATCAGGTGGAACTGGACAAGGAGTCGCTTGTTGCGGAAAGTGTGGACAGGATTCTTGACGCGCTGACCGAAGATGACGGCAGTCTTCTGACCTGGCTGACGGACAATGTGCTGGAGCAGATCGAACAGGGAGGCCGTTACAGTATGGATGCAAATCTTCTGGAGATGGCGAAGAGACTGAAGTCCTCCCAAAGACAGGAAGCCCTGGAATCTGCCGGTATTGATTCAGAAGAGGATTACTCGAAGGAAAGGCTTCTTGAGATAAGGAAGAGGTGTCGTGAAATAATTTCGCTTTTCAGAAATGAGGTCAAGGTACGTGCTGATAAGGCATTGACTATCCTTCACGAGGCTGGGGTGAACCCTGTCGAGAGCAGGAATAAGTTTATGAATGAACTTTATGTTTATTCGGAACTTGCTGATAATGACCGTGTACCGAGGCCAAAGGATACATTCTTCAAGAATGCGGCCGACAGCGATCTGTGGTTTGCCAAGACCAAGGCCAAGCCTCTTCTGCCGCTGGTATATCCGTTTCTGGAGGCGCCTCTGGAGGATTTCTGCAGCCTTTTCGGGAAGGAATTCGATGTTTACAATACTGCCTGCATTCTGGACGGACAGCTATACGGACTGGGAGTGGCCGGTGAATTGTCCCGTACATTCAATGAGCTGATGAAGGAAAAGAATGTTCTCTGCATAGACGATTCCAATACTATTCTTCGTGATATAATAGACGGATCGGATGCACCGTTTGTCTATGAGAAGATAGGAGTGCGTTATGACCATTATCTTCTGGACGAATTCCAGGATACAGCACGCGTACAGTGGCAGAACTTCAGTCCTCTTCTCAAGGAAAGCGAGTCCAAGGGAGGAGACAATCTCATTGTAGGTGATGTGAAGCAGAGTATCTACAGATGGAGAGGATCTGACTGGAAACTTCTGCAGGAAAGCATCCCGAATGAATTCCCCGGACATACTCAGACAGTCCTTGATACGAACTACCGAAGTCTGTCCAATATAATCGGATTCAATAATGCCTTCTTCAAGGCCGTTTCTTCTGTTCTGGATGCTATTGCCGGATACGGAGAATCCGGTCCGATGTCGGAAATATACTTCGATGTCCAGCAGAAAGTAAGTAAGTCTGATAAGGATTCAGGTAATGTAAGCCTGACCTTCTGTCCTAAGGATCAGGAGCTGGATAAGGTCCTGGGAGGGGTTCTGGAAGCCAGGGAGGCCGGTGCCCGCTTATCAGAGATTGCCGTTCTTGTCAGAAGTAACAGTAGTGGCGAGGCTGTAGCCAGACATCTGATAGACAATGGTATAGCAGTAGTTACAGACGATTCCCTAAAGGTCAAGGGCGCGATTACCGTACGCCGTCTGGTCTCATTGATGTCTCTGGCTGATAATCCTGAAGATACAGTGAACGGATACCTTGCACGATCTCTTGATGTTCAGGTTCCTCAGTCCTGCAGCTCCCTGGTGGATATGGCTGAAAGCTTGCTCCGGAGTCTTAAGGCAGGCGACCCTGAGGAGGTATGGAAAGGGGAGATTCTGCATATACAGTCATTTATGGATACGCTCCAGGATTATGCCGCTTCCAACGGCAACAGCCTCAGAGGTTTCCTTAAATTCTGGGAAGGAGAGGATCCTTCCATCAGTTCACCGTCTTCCGGTGAGTCAGTGCGTATAATGACCATTCACAAGTCCAAAGGACTGGCATTCCCGTATGTCATCATTCCTTTTGTCGAGAATATTCTTCTTTACAAACCGGATAAGCACTGGTGCAGGCCAGATCTGGACGGTACCTCACTGGAGGGTCTGGCGGAAGGCGTATATGACGTATCCTTAGGCAGCGAATCAGTAAATTCACTGTTCTCGGAAGATTATCGCAGGGAGAATTTCCTTCAGCAGGTGGACAATATGAACATACTCTATGTGGCTATGACCAGACCTGCCTTGGGTGTTCACCTGATTTCAGCACTTCCTCCTGCCAAATGTATGCAGGCCGTAGATGCCGGACAGATGCCGGACTTCAAGAATTTCTCTCAGATCCTGTATTGGTTCGTCTCATCTTATGAAGAGGCTGTCAGAATTGACGAAGAAGACTGCTTCAGGTATGATATAGGTGAAATTGTAGAGTTCGGAAGGTTCCGTAAGAATGAGGATAGTGCAGTGAAGGATTTCGGAATTGCGCCCGGCAATGAATATCCTTCGATATCCTTGAATTCCGCTGAAGAGGATCCTCAGGCAGATGTACGTGAGAGAGGCAGGCTGAAGTATTCCGCCGATTCCATTGATTTCTTTTCTGAGGACGGAGAGGCCGGAATATCTGCTTCGAACAGAATCAAGGGTGTCGTCCTGCACGGGATTCTTTCAGGAATGATAGTCGAGGACGATCTGGAAAAGGCTGTAAGACAGTCATTTGAGTCCGGGGATATCTCGCAGGATGAGTTTGCGATGACTTTCGCTCTCCTTCGTGACCGTCTGGAGGAAATCAGACCGTACGGCTGGTTTGATTGTGAAGTGACAGAAGTTATGAATGAAACCACTCTTATAGATACGGACGGACAGATGTACCGTCCTGACAGGGTGGTTATAAAAGGAAATGTAGTCACGGTCATAGATTATAAGTTCGGAGAACATTATCGCAAGTATGAGGGACAGCTGAAGAAATATGCCGGCTTGTGGATGCGTATGGGATATAGGGATGTTTCCGCATATCTTTGGTATGTACATTCAGGCGAAGTAATCAAGGTCATTTGATACGATTATTTCTTAGAAAAATCAAAACACTTTCTTATATTTGCAAGTTGTGATACAATAGAAAACGAAATTTATGGAGAATAAGGATATAGATACCTGCAAGCTTCTCTACAATACTGAGAGAGTAAGGCTTTACATACCTGAGTATGGCAGGAATGTGCAGAAGATGGTGAACTACCTCAAGACAGTGGAGGACAGGCAGAAGCGTAATGAACAGGCGAGGGCTATCATCAAGGTGATGGAGATCCTTAATCCGTCAGTGCATCTGGAGGAGGATTTCGAGCATAAGCTTTGGGACCATCTCTTCATCATCTCAGGATTTGACCTTGATATCGATGCTCCGTATCCGATGCCTTCTCCTGAAAGTCTGGTTACAAAGCCTGAGCCGGTTCCAGTGAATACCAGGCCGATCAAGGCCATTCATTACGGCAGAAACATTGAAAGCATCATTGATCTTATTGCACAGAAAGAGGACGGTGATGTGAAGACAGAGATGATCCGTCAGCTGGCTATCTATATGAGACAGCAGTACCTGATCTGGAACAAGGATACGGTGGCGGATGCGACCATTTTCCAGGATATAGAGAAATTGTCAGACTACAGGATCAAGGTTCCGGAAGGTATCCAGCTTACCCGTATTGACAATGCAGCGGTATTCGCCCGTCCTGGTCAGAACCAGCAGAAAGGCAAGCAGCAGAACAACCGGTTCAAGAACAATAACAACAGGGTGCGTAACAAACAGCATAAATAAGAAATGGCTCAGAGTAAGAAGATAAATAAGAAGAAAGAGAAGCGTGATCGCTTCTCATTCTTTTCTAATATGGATCCGGATAGGAAATCGCTCATTTTCAAGATAACAGGTCTGATTGTCGCTGTCTTTGCGATATTCACCCTTGTGGCTTCAGTGTCTTACCTGATGACCTGGCAGGAAGACCAGAGCCTTATGTCATCTCCTGATATGCTGGATAAGGGAGTGGAAGTGTCCAACGCTGCCGGAAAGATCGGTTATCGCTGGGGGCATTTCCTTGTGTGCCGTTTCCTCGGATTGGGCAGTTTTGCTCTTATCTTCCTTCTTGCAGCCTCAGCTTTCAGACTCTTTTTCTGGAATAGGAGCATAGGATTCCTGAGGATGACATTCATCACCGTAAGCGGTGCATTCATCTCGTCCCTCATCCTGGCATTCGTTTCAATGCAGTTTACTTCTGACGTATACTTCGGAGGTGGACTTGGTGGTGATGCCGGACACGGAGTGGTCGAGATGATGGACAATCTTGTCGGAGGGATTGTCTTAGGCGTGATTCTGATAGTCCTGACTATAGTATGGCTTCTTTTTGCCAGCGGACGTTTCGCTCATTGGTTTGCTGTTGCGGGAATGAAGGAGAAGCAGACGACCTCGATCGAGGAGTTTGATGTAAATTCTCTCCGTGACGTTTCCAGCGGGGAAGACACTCCATCTGATGAAACGGCTGATACAGAAAATCCATCACCGGAGGAGGAAGTCATTGCCGGAGACTCTGATGTCGTGCCCGAAGGTGACAATGGACCGGAGCAGCCTGAAACTCCTGAAATCATAATCGAAGGCCCTCAGGAGCCGGAACAGAACGAAGGTCCGGATAAAGGTGAAGAAAAGGATGATGGTCAGGCGGGGATTGAAATCATAAGGAATTACGATCCGGATGAAGTCGTGACAGAAGAACTCGAACGGATTGACAACAGAGCAGAACTCGAGAAGTACGAGTTCCCTTCTATCGATCTCTTGGATGACTATGTGGATGGTCAGCATTCAGTTTCAAAGGAGGAGCTTGAAATCAATAACAACAGGATCAGAGCTACCTTGATGAACTACAAGATCGAGGTAGTGCAGGTGTCTGCCGTTGTGGGACCGACCGTGACTCTTTATAAAGTGGTCCCTGCACCTGGAGTGAAGGTGTCGGCCATCGAGAACCTTCACAGGGAAATCGGTATGGCATTGGGTGCCAAGGGTGTACGTGTGGTCGTTCTGCCTGACTGTGTCGGAATAGAAGTGGCGAACAGGGAACCTTCGATCGTCCCTCTCAAAAAGGCTCTCAATGATGATGCTTTCAGAAATACCAAGTATGAACTCCCGATTGCCATAGGATATACCATTACAAGGAAGGTGAAGACTTTCGATCTGGCTTCAGCTCCGCATCTTTTGGTAGCCGGTGCTACCCAGCAGGGTAAGTCCGTGGGACTCAATGTGATAATATCTTCACTTCTTTATGCGAAGCATCCTTCTGAGCTGAAGTTTGTTTTCATTGACCCTAAGATGGTGGAGTTTACTGCTTACAATGAGCTTCTTAAGCATTATCTTGCGGTTATGCCTACAGCGGCCAACGATGATGACCTGCGTGATCAGGCTATCGTAAAGGATGCAAAACAGGCTGAGCTTATTCTTAACTCACTCTGTGTCGAGATGGATGAGCGATATAAACTCCTTGCCTTGGCCGGCGTCAATAATCTTAAACTATATAATGATAAATACAAGAACCGTCATCTCCTTCCTACGGATGGACATAAGTTCCTGCCGTACCTTGTGGTCGTGATAGATGAGTATGCTGACCTTACAATGGCAGGAGGAGCCGGTCCGGATGCGAGGAAATCTGCCAAGAACATCGAGTCTGCCATTGTGCGTCTGGCCCAGAAGGGTAGAGCTGCCGGTATTCACGTGATCATAGCGACCCAGCGTCCATCCGTCAATGTCATCACAGGTCTGATCAAGACAAACTTCCCGACCAGAATCGCCTTCAGAGTAGTGTCCAGAGTCGATTCTGCCACTATTCTTGATACGAACGGTGCTGAGAACCTCATCGGTAAGGGAGATATGCTGTACTATGCCGGAGTCGAGATGGAACGAGTCCAATGTGCTTATGTAAGTATGGCCGAAATCAATAAGATCACTCGTTTCATCGGAGACCAGACCGGTCATAGGAAGTCTTATAATACACCATATTATCTTCCTGCCCCTGAATCTCCTGATGGAGAAATTACAGGCGGAAATATCGATATGCAGAACATCGACCCTATGTTTGCAGATGCGGCCCGTATGGTGGTGACTACACAGAAAGGCTCTACTTCCGATCTGCAGCGACGTTTAGGTATGGGATATGCAAGGGCAGGTCGTGTTATGGATCAGCTTGAAGGTGCTGGAATCGTGGGTCCGCAGGAGGGTTCGAAGCCACGTCAGGTACTTGTGGCTGATCTCGCAGAACTTGACGAAGTGCTTTCACATTTCATCCGATAGTATGAACGATATATTGAAATATATAGTGACAGGCTTGCTGGCTGTTCTGCCGGCAAGCCTTGTTGCTCAGAGTCCTGTTCTTCTGGATAGACTCTATGCTGGCTTTTCCTCTAATTGTGTTGCAATGGATTGTGAATACACCCTACTGACCGATGGAATATCATCAAAAGGGGATTGCAAAGTCCAGGTCCAGGGTACTTCATACACAATGAAGGGTGCCGGACTGGAATTTTTTTGTGACGGAGAATCAGTATGGGTTCTTGATCCGATGGCAAAAGAGGCCATTGTAGAGCCAGTCAGCAATGATTCGTTCTCTTATATGTCAAACCCGGCATTGCTCTTCCGGGATATGGACAAGGTTTTTACAGTATCGTCGGCTACTGCATCAGGATCTGGAATGAAATATCATCTGAATGCCCGCAAATCCTGTGGAATCCGCGAGGCCGTACTTGAGATTGACAAGGATTCTGTGCTGAAAACAGCTGAGTTTACAATGGATGACGGAAGCGTAATGAAGATTAATGTGCTGTCGATGCAGCTTCAGCCGTTGAAGGCCAGGACTTCGTTCATTCCATCCGATCTGTCTTCCGACTGGATCATTACTGATCTGAGATAGATTCCTGACTACCAGCTGCCGCCTGCTCCGCCTCCTCCGAAGGAGCCGCCTCCAAATCCACCGAATCCACCTCCGAATCCGCCTCTGGAAGAACTGCCCCAGCTACTGTAATCATTGCCCATTGTGATAATAGGACCCGTATATATGTTCCTGCCTCTGCTTCCGCCGTTTCCACCGGATCCTCCGTTTTTATTGGCCTTTATCAGTACATAGAGTATCAGACCGAGTATCAGCAGAAATGCGATTATGGCGTATATCTCATCATCTTCTTCATATTCCCTGACCTGAGAGATCTCTCCTGAAGCCAGCTTCATCAGCACTTCACAGGCATCATAGACTCCTCCGTAATAATCATTTTCCATAAAACGAGGAATCATTTCATCGTTTATGACTCTTTTTGCATATGCGTCAGGAATTGCTCCCTCCAGTCCGTAGCCTACAGCAATGAAAACCTGTCCGGCTGAAGATGTTTTAGGCTTTACCAGGATTACTATGCCGTTGTCGAATTTCTCGGAACCCACGCCCCAGTCGATGCCTATGCGGGTGGCATATTCGGATGCTTCGTAGCCCTCCAGATCATTGGCCGTTACGACTGCTATCTGATTGGAAGTGGAATCATCGAATGCTACAAGCATCCGTTCCAGTTCTGTTTCCTGCTGATCTGTGAATAGACCGGCCAGATCATTTACCAGTCTCGCCGGGCTTGGACGTGATGGGATTGCAGAAGCGGTAATGCAGCATAAAACTGCTGCTGCAATTGCCAGAATATATCTTTTCATAGTATTGACAGCTTATTTGCCGAATGAGATTTCATCCGGCTGTTCATTTATGTCATCGCTGTTGTATGGGAAGAATGCCTTGAGCTTTTCGCCGGATGCAGCGACTGCTTCCGACAAGCCTTCTGTAAACAGACCCTCTCGGAAACGCACGGACATAATCCTGATGACGTCTTCCCAGAAATCCTCCGGAACGACTTCATTGATGCCCTTGTCTCCGATAATGGCGAATACCTTTGTGTTGCACGCTACATAGATCAGGACACCGTTCCTCAACACTGTCCGATGCATCCCCAGTTTGCCGAATATCTCTTCCGCCCTTTTTATAGGGTCAGTGTCGCATTCGCTTTCAATATGTATGCGGATCTCGCCTGAGGTCCCTTTTTCTGCAGATCTGACCGCGTCCACAACAGTTTTCTGCTGGTCCGCGGTCAGGAAATCTTCCGGTCTCATTTATTGTGATTTTTAGAACTCAACCTTTGGTGCTGTTTCTGTTCCGGCCTGAGCTTCGAAATATGCTTTTTTCTCGAATCCGAACATTGAAGCAATTATATTGTCCGGGAATTTTCTGATGCCGGTATTGAATGCCTTTGCTGCTTCATTGAACTTCATTCGTTCTGTAGCTATGCGGTTCTCAGTGCCTTCCAGCTGCGCCTGAAGCTCGAGGAAGTTCTGATTTGCCTTGAGGTCAGGATAATTCTCCTGAATGAGGAGAAGCCTTCCGAGAGCTGTTGAGAGCTCGCCCTGGGCAGCATTGAACTGAGAAATTGCCTCAGGGGTGATGTCAGTCGGATCTACGGTAACCTGAGTGGCCTTGGCACGTGCGGAAACTACGCTTTCAAGTGTCTCTGACTCGTGTGCAGCATATCCCTTTACTGTAGATACAAGATTAGGGATAAGGTCTGCTCTGCGCTGATATACATTCTCTACCTGAGCCCAGGCAGCCTGTACATTTTCATCAGAGACTACCATATTGTTATAGGCATTCTTTATCCAGATGAAACCGCTAAGGAGTACTACTCCTACGACGATGAGGGTTATAAGTCCTTTCTTCATAATCAGTCAGTCTTTATTAATTTTCACGGACGCATCTAACATTGGCGCCGAAAGTGTTGATGTCTCCTTTGCTGATCTGCAGATCCGGCTGGTCGCCGATGATATAACGGTAGTACGCCATCTTGTCATTGTCTTCGACTTTATCTGCTGTCCAGAATGCGGCATATTCATATACTCCGAAGAATGATGCTGTAGGATATTTTCCATCTTCGGTCTTTTCTCCGAGATTGGCATATCCGGCAGGAATGGCTGCAAGTCTGCTGGAGTTAGTTATTTCACCTACAGACGGCCAGTATTCCCACATTTCAGTTCCGTTGAATCTGATGTCTGCCATCAAGTCGGCACATATGCCCTTGATTGGTTCACCTTCTACGGCATTGGCCTCAGGGTTGATGGCATTGGCCATTGCTGTCCACTCTGCATCGGTCGGAAGTCTCCATCCCTCCGGGCAAGCCTTCATAGCTTCCTCATAGCTGTAGAAATTGCCGAAGACGTCAAGCATAGCTTCTGCATTGGAGTAAGAAGCTCCGTATGAAGGATTGGCGAGATTTCTTCTGAACCAGTCCAGACCGTTGATGTTTGTGTAGTAATAATCGATTCCGTCTACAGAGATTCTGCTGTCTTCTGAGAGTATGCCTGTGCCTGTTATCGAGCCGTCAAGACCGCCTTCTACGACAGTTGCGACTGAAGATGCATAAGAACTGTTATATCCTTTGGCAAACGCAGTGCAGTTTATTGTATATGTTCTCAATGTATCTGAGAATTTGCATTCGAACGATCCATCCGATTCCTTGCCATATTTGTCAAGACCGGTCTCGTATCTTGAGGTATCTGCCGGCGTATTGCCTGGTGTCACTTTCCAATAATATCCGATAATTTCTCCATCCGGATGACTTAGGTTCTTCGGAGTCAATATCACTACCTCATTAGGTTTGACGAATTCCGGAAGATTGAAGGTCAGCATTCCGTTCAATGATGGCAATGACTCTGTCTCCTTGTCCTTTTTACAACTGATTGCTGAAACCATCAGGGCTGCAGCCAGAATCACGGGGTATAGTTTTCTAAGACTCATCTTCTCTGTTATGATTTTTTAATTACAATCCTGCAAATATGGTCATTTTAATTTGAAAAACCGCTACCTTTGTGCAAATACTTTGCCTAAGAGGTCAATATGATAAGGATTATCAGAATATTTTTGTGTTTTTTTACAGTTGCGGCTGCCCTTTCCTGTTCGCAGCGCAGTTCATATATAACCATAACAGGTTTTGCCCAAGGCGGGACATATGCAGTAAAGTTCAATACTGAAGGATTGCAGTGCAGTCCTGAGCACGTGAAGGATTCCATTGATTCAATTTTGCATAACATTGATAATTCTCTGTCCGGATACAATAAGAAATCCCTTCTGAGCCGCTTCAATGCAGGAGAGACCATTGCGCCTGATCCGATGTTCGTGGAAATTTATTCAGAAGCGTACGATATCTTCTGTCAGACAACCGGGGCAGTGGATGTCGCCTCGGCGCCATTATTCGATATCTGGGGATTTGGCTTTGCCAATGATTCTCTGCCTTCATCGGAACAAGTTGCCAAGGTGATGCAGTCGTGCGGAATGAACAGGTTGAAAAGGGAGATGCCTGTCTCGGATCAGGGAACCTTGAACCCGTCGGATCTTTTGACGGAGCCGGGCGTGCTTCCGAAGCTGAATTACAATGCTATAGCCCAGGGATACAGCTGCGATGTAGTGGCCCGTTATCTTTATTCATTGGGAGTCAAGGATATGCTGGTGGATATCGGTGAAATTTTCTGTGACGGTGTTAATCCTTCCGGTCAGCCTTGGACGCTCGGTATCGACCGTCCTGCAGACGGAAACAACCAGCCCGGAGCTCAGATTCAGGGCATATTCCGTGCTCCCGAAGGCCCTCACGGCATCGTTACATCCGGCAACTATCGCAAATTCTACATACGTGACGGAAAGAAATATGCCCACACGGTAGATCCCCGTACCGGTTATCCTGTAGAACACACTCTTCTCAGTGCCACAATAGTAGCTCCTGATGCTACTCTCGCTGATGCTTATGCCACTTATTGTATGGTTATCGGTCTGGATGCTTCCCGCGAATTTCTGGAATCCCGTCCCGACCTTGAAGGCTGCCTCATCTATGACGATAACGGGGTCTTCCGCACCTGGACATCTTCCGGCTTCACCCTCGAGGAGTCGATAGACTGATTTCTGTTAATCTCCTGATTGACAAGGTGTTCTGTTACGTGTTTGTGGTCCTGGTCACATCGTGGCTATAATCTCCAGCACACGGATCAGTGTCGAGATCATCCATTCGGCCGTCTGCAATACAAACACAGGGCAGATTCCCATTTCATTCAGGATCAATGTTATCATTATGGCCGGTATGATGAGTCCTGTCAACGGGATAGCCAGAAGGTTTGTCAGTAGGAAATGTTTTGGTAATGTTCTGAAATACAGCCAGGCGAGTGCTCCGGTGGCTAACTGGCAGGAGATGGACATAGAGCAGACCTCCCATATCCACCTGGTGCATCTTGTCATAATCCCATCATCAAAGACGCTTCCCGGCCATAAACCTTTCAGCCGGGGAAATATGAATGCAATGCCTGCCATTGCCGCATATGATAGCTGGAAGCCTACGGACTTTACGGACAATGGCGATATAGTCAGCTGAATGATCAGTGCAGTAAGCAGCAATTGTCCTGTGCTGCGATGCCGGTGAGTCAGCCTTCCGATTTCAGCAAGTACGATAAAAAGGAATGCCCTGACGATCGATGGTCCTGCCCCTGTCGCAATAGTGTAGAATCCGCACATCAGCATTATGGCCACCGATCTGGGAATCCAGAAGATCCGGTAATTGCCGGTCACTGACAATGAGCGGTTTATGATGGCGTATATTATCCCCAGATGCAGTCCGGACAATGCAAGGATATGAGACGCTCCGCTTTCCCTGAAGGCAAGGAAAATCTCCCTCGGTATGTTGCTCCTTTCGCCGGTCACAAGGGCCTTGGCTACAGCATTGCAGCGGCTGTCAGCAAATGGTATCCGGTCAATGGCCTCCTGCATCCTGCTGCCCCATCCTTGTGCCCATAAGCCGAAATCTGAGACCACGGAAGCCGCTGAAATATGTATAGATGTAAATCCGCAGACCATCCCGGCTGACAATGCCGCAAGACCGACCGATGCCCACTGCAAATGAACATCATATCTTCTTCGGGCAGGATGCATAAGCAGGGCCAATGACAATGCGGCTGCGATGAATGCAATTGCAGGTAAGGGGGACAGGGACTGCCTTATGCAATATCCCGAATAAACTGCCAGAAGAACTCCGGCTGTGAAAGGTAACGCAAACCCTGCTGTTTCTCTCTCCACTTTCATTTCGTTCCTGTTTTTTGCGAAAGTAGCGATAATTTTTATAACTTTGCAAAGATATGCTGTAATTTCTATAGAAATTCAGAAGGAAGAACGAAAAATAATTAAAACTACAATAGAAATGATCATTTTAGTACTCAATTGCGGAAGCTCATCGCTCAAGTATCAGCTCCTTGATATGAAGAACGAAGAGGTTTATGATCTCCTTGCCAAAGGTATTGTCGAGAGGATCGGAATGGAAACAGGCTGTCTGAAACATCAGGCTACCGGAAAGGAAAAACTTGTTAAGGAAATGCCTATCGAAGACCATACTGTAGGTATCAGAGCCGTTATGGATGCTCTCCTTGACAAGGAATATGGAGTTCTTTCTACTCTTGAAGATATCGAGGCTGTGGGTCATCGCGTGGTTCACGGCGCTGAGGAGTTCGTATGCAGCCAGCTCATTACAGACAAGGTGGTGGCTCAGCTTGAGAAATGTTCTGTGTTCGCACCTCTTCATAACCCTGCCAATCTGCTTGGTATAAAGGCGGTTACAGAAGTTCTGCCTACAGTTCCTCAGGTGGGAGTGTTCGACACTGCATTCCATCAGACAATGCCTTCATATGCTTATATGTATGCTCTTCCATATGAGTATTACGAGAAATACGGTATCCGTCGTTATGGTTTCCACGGAACAAGCCACAGATATGTGTCTGCCAAGGGTGCAAAGTTCGCCGGTCTTGACATCGAGAACTCGAAGATCATCACCTGTCACCTTGGAAACGGAAGCTCTATCGCAGCTGTTATGAACGGTAAATCCATCGATACGTCTATGGGCTTCACTCCACTTGAAGGTCTGACAATGGGAACACGATGCGGAAGCATTGACCCTGAGATTGTTACATATATTCAGGAGAAGGAAGGACTTTCACCGGCAGAAATCAGCAATATCCTTAACAAGAAGAGCGGATTCCTCGGACTCTCCTGCATTTCTTCAGATGCTCGTGACCTTGACGATGCAGCAAACGAGGGCGCACCGAAGGCGAAGCTTACACTCAAGAAACTTACATATGAGATCATCAAGTACATCGGAGCATATACTGCAGCGATGAATGGTGTGGATCTCATCGTGTTCACCGGCGGTATCGGAGAAAACAACAGCCGTCTGCGCCGCAGAGTATGCGAGAATCTTTCTTACCTCGGACTTACATTTGATTATGATGCCAATGTCGTAAGAGGAGTGGATACAATCATTTCGGCACCGGATTCAAAGGTGAAGGTCGCCCTCATCACTACCAATGAGGAGCTGATGATTGCACGTGATACAATGAATATCGTTCAGAACGAGGAATAATTATGCTTACAACATTCGAACAGATTTTTGAAGAACTCCGCAGCAGAGGTGCCAGAAAGAGAATGGTCGCAGCCTGGGGAGTTGACAGCCACACAATCGCAGCAGCTTCCAAGGCAATAGATCTCGGTCTGGCTGATGTAATTCTTGTAGGTGATGAGAACCTTATCACCAAGGCCTGCGCTGAGGAAGGAGTGGATATGCAGAAATTCACCATTGTGCATAATCCCAATGAGCTTCAGGCAGTTGCTCAGGCTGTGCAGATGATACGTGAAGGTCAGGGAGACTTCCTTATGAAGGGACTCTGTTCTACAGACAAGTTCCTCAGAGCTATCCTCAACAAAGAGACCGGTCTTCTTCCTCCGAAGGGAACCTTGACACATTGTACCACTTTGGAGATCCCGTCATATCATAAGCTCCTGTTTGTAGGTGATGTGGCTGTGATCCCTGCACCTGACATCAAGCAGAAGCAGATCATTATGGAATGTCTGGTCAAGACAGCCAAGGCTGTGGGAGTGGAGACCCCGAAGGTGGCTCTTATCGCTGCAACAGAACAGGTACTTGCCAGCCAGCCGGCTACAATCGATGCTGCATTGCTTGCCAAGATGGCTGACCGTGGTCAGATCAAGGGATGTATCGCAGACGGTCCTCTTGCACTGGATGTCGCTATAGATCAGGAATCTGTCGAAATCAAGGGTCTAGTAAGCCCTGTTGCCGGAGATGCGGACTGTCTTCTTTTCCCTAACATCGAGTCTGGAAATGTCTTCTACAAGGCTAATTCGAAACTCGTTTCAGGTGTACGTCAGGCCGGTATTCTCGTAGGTGCGAAGGTTCCTTGTGTCCTTTCCAGCCGTGCCGACAGCATCGATACCAAGCTTAATTCAATCGCCATCGCGGCAATGTCAGTGAAATAGTTCCTATGAAAGGCAGAATACTTATAATAAATCCGGGCTCTACATCTACTAAAATCGGCTTTTACGAAGATGGACAGCAGCTTTTCGAGACCAACCTCACTCATTCAGCGGAAGAGATCGCCAAGTATGAATCCGTTATGGATCAGGGCGCAATGCGCCGTGAGGCCATTGAAACCTTCCTGACGGAGAATGGTGTAGCTTTGGATTCGATAGACCTGATTATGGCTCGAGGTGGATTGATCACTCCTATCAAGGCAGGTGTATATGAGGTCACTCCAAAGATGCGCGAGGCTTTGATTTCCGGCAAGGATGGCGTTCACGCCTGCAATCTCAGTGCCCTGATAGCAGATGATATGGCTTCAGACATAAGTAAGGCACGTCAGTCAAAAGGTGAATCAGTTGTCTGCAAGGCATATATTGCGGATGCACCGACCTCAGATGAGATGCTTCCTGAACTTAAGCTTACAGGACATCCTGCCTTCGAGCGTCGTGCAGCTTTCCATACGCTTAATTCCCGTGCAATGGTCCGCCGTTATGCCCGCAGCGTGGGTAAGACCAATAAGGACGTGACTGTGATCGTAGCCCATATGGGAGGAGGTTCTTCTGTTTCACTTCATAGAAACGGACTGGTCATCGACGTGAATGATGCCTTGGGTGGAGATGGCCCTTTCAGCCCTGAACGTGCCGGATCTGTACCGGCATTCCCTCTCATCGAGATGTGTTTCAGCGGAAAATATTCTAAGGCTGAGATCAAGAAGATGCTTGTGGGCAAGGGAGGAGCAGTAGCTCATCTTGGTACGAATGATTTCCGTGGAATCGTGACACGGGCAGAAGCAGGAGATCAGGAATGTGCCACTTTCCTTAAGGCATTCTGCATATCGGTAGCCAAGTATATCGGTTCAATGGCTACAGTAGTCAGTGGTAAAGTAGATGCTATCGTTCTTACTGGTGGAATCGCCTACAGCGGATACATCACCTCGGAAATAGCTTCTATGGTTCAGTTTATCGCCCCTGTAGAAATCTATGGTGGTGAAAATGAGCTGGAGTCTCTTGCAGAGAACGGATACGGTATTCTCTCAGGAGAGTTCGAGGTCAACTGGTATTAGTCTGATCTTTAGATGGATCTGTCGTTTCAGATATTGCTTTCTATAGCCTCAGGTGTTTTCGGACTCTTTCTTATAGTCTTGATCCTGAGGCTTTTTTCATCTGTTTCCAGACTTCGCAATGATCTTAATAGGGAAAGACTTCGCAATGAAGCCGCCGAAAGGGATATCCGTGCCTTGCAGGATATTGTCCTTCAATTGCAGGATGCTGTCTCTTCAGACAATGGCAATGATGAGGAATTTCTTTCAAAGATGTCCCGATGGCTGGAAAATAATTTCTCGGATCCCGATGCTACCGTAGATCAGTTGGCCCTTTTTATGGGTATGGGACGCACCTCATTATATAACCGGACCAAGAACCTGACCGGTAAATCTCCTTTGGAGATGATTCAGGATTATAGAATGAAAAAAGCCGCATCCTGTCTTAAAGAGGGTAAGCTCTCCATAGCAGAAACGGCCTGTAAGTCCGGTTATTCTGATCCTGGCTATTTCAGCAGGACCTTTCGCAAGCATTTCGGAATGTCTCCAATGGAATATATGAAGCAGTCCGGGAGTTTATAGACCGGTATCCATCACGAAAAGGTCCCTTTCCGGGAACTTTTCACCATATAGTTCTCTGCACTGCTTGAAGAGGGCATCGGTGTAGCGGGCCTGTCCCGGTCCTCTCCAGGTACTTGTATTGGTGATCATAATCCAGCATTCTCCATCAGGGAAATACTTCACAAGTGCGCTTGTACCTGCCAATGTTCCGGTTCTGCTCCATCCTTTTTCCGGAGCAGTATCATTCCAGCCAAGCGAATATGTCTCTTTGTCAAAATATTCAGTCATCTGTGCTACAGCCTCGGGAGAAATGATGTCTTGCACTTCCTCTCTGCCGTCGATCGAGGCCACCAGTCTCGCGATTTCAGCAGGAGAACCGCACCAGGCACCTGCGCCGGAGAGCAGAGGTATATTGTTACCGCCATAGCAGCGTTCTACCATTATGCCGCTTCCGTTATATTCTTCGACAAACTTTCCGTCTCCCTCGTGTGTGTAGTATCTTACTTCATTATCGAATCTGTCGCTGTAATATGAGCCACCTATGTGCATATCATAGCAGCCTGCCGGACGAAGGACTTCTTCTCGGATGAATTCCTCATAAGACCTGCCTGATACCTTTTCAATGATTTCCGACAACAGAAGATATCCGAAATTAGAATACTTCTGCCAATCTCCTGGCATAAACCTCAGATTATGTCTCAGCACAAGCTTATAGAAGTCTTCTTTTACAGGAGGCTGATCCAGCAGCATCTGGTTACGTACATCGTTTGAAGAGAACAGAGGGTCGCGGTAGAAGCCTCCCTGGTGTCTCAGAAGATGTTCCACTGTGATCTTATGGTGATTCTTATCCTTGATGACTGCATTGAAAAGAGAATCGTTGAGGATGCCGGAAGGACCGAATACCGTATCCTTTATGCTTAGTGAATCCCTGTCCTGCAGCACCATAATACCTACTGCTGTAATGAGTTTCGACACAGAGGCCATCCTAAGGATATGGTATGGCTGCATTTCTATGTTCTCTCCTTCATCTGCCCATCCGTATCCTTTGGCATATAGAAGCGAGTCGTTACGCATAACGGCCAGTGATGCGCCCTTTATCTGCCATTGTCTCATATAATTCCTGACTTTCTTGTCAAGACCCTCCAGCTCCGGCAGCGATGAATGTACATTGGAAAGTGAATCATTCAGATGTATCCTGGGCTTGAGTGATGCCAGAGAGTCAGGCTTTGGCACAGGCTTATGTATAATCACAAAGGCTGTCGCTATTGCGGCAGCCGTGATTGCGGTCAATATGATTGCAATTGTCTTTTTCTTCATTCAGTTCAGTATCAGATTTTTCCAGCCTTGCGGGCGAATTCGATTATGAAATCAGCCGTTCCCTCGATGCCCAGTATGCTGGAATCCAGACAGAGGTCATAGGTCGAAGCTATACCCCAGTCGGTGAAAGTGTAATAATTGTAATATTCTGCCCTTTTTCTGTCCTTTTCTTCAGCAAGTGAACTTGCCTCTTCGATGGACATACCGGTCCTTTCAGCTATTCTTGCGGCTCTTACCTCCAGAGGGGAAGTCAGAAATACATCCAGTGTGCATTCCATATCTCTGAGGATATAATCCGAGCATCTTCCTACTATGATGGCTGAGCCTTGTTCTGCAATTTTCATTATTGTCTGGCTCTGCATCTTGAATATGCCTCTGTCACTCATATAGTTTTCAGTCTCGCTGAAACGGTTCGAGAATATGGCAGAAAGGGATAAGAATCTTTTCTTTTCGTCGCTTTCTTCAAAGAATTCAGCACTGAATCCGCTGTCCTGTGCAGCTTTCTTTATCAGCTCCTTATCGTACACAGGTATACCAAGTTTTCTTCCGAGTTCCAGTGCGACGGCTACTCCGCCTCCTCCGAACTGTCTTCCGATATTGATTATTATCTTCTTGTTCATATCTGTGCTTGTTAGATGTTACTTCCGAGGATTGTTCCTTCTTCACCGTCCTGAAGCTTGTTGAATTTCCGGAACAGACGTCTCAGCATTATTGCAGTAAGCAGGGCCGACAATATATCTGAGATAGGAAAGCTCATCCATACTCCGTTAGCTCCGTACCACAAAGGCAGTGCGTAAAGCATAGGCAGCAGGAAGAGGATCTGTCGTGAGAGGGAAAGAATGATAGATTTCTTCACCATTCCCAGACTTTGGAAGAAGTTCGTTCCGATCATCTGGAATCCTACTACAGGGAAACCTATGGTAAGTATCCTCAATCCTTCTGCAGACATATCGAGCAGGGCTTCATCGTGTGTGAAGATACCTGCGGCAATGCGTGGAACAAACATTCCCACGGCGAAGCATATCAAGGTTACGACGGTGCCGAACTTGGCGGTCATCCAGAAGACTTCCTTCACCCTCGAATATTGCTTTGCTCCGTAGTTGTATCCGGCGATCGGCTGCATACCCTGGTTCAAGCCCATACAGATCATAATGAACATAAATATGAGTCTGTTGCAGATTCCATATGCTCCGATGCCCAGATCACCGCTGTAGTCACGCATCTGCTGGTTGATGAAGAGGGTGACAAGACAGGCTGCTGCATTCATCAGGAATGGTCCAAGTCCTATGGCCAGTGAGTCCTTTGCTACGCGCATATCGAGCTTGAACAATCCCTTTTCGAAATGGAATGCACGGCTTCTGTCGCTGAAGTGTTTGAGAACCACTACTGTAGCTACAACCTGCGCTGCTACTGTAGCCCAAGCCGCTCCTGCTATTCCCAGATCGAATACAAAAATGAATATCGGGTCAAGGATGGTATTGAAGGCTACTGTGAATATTGTCAGCATCATTGCCTTTTTCGGGTTGCCGGATGAACGCATCGCGGCATTCAGACCGAAGTACAGGTGTGTGATGACATTGCCGATCAGAATGATAGTGATATATTCCTTAGCGTATGGAAGCGTGTTTTCACTTGCCCCGAAGAAATATAATATAGGATCGATGAACATCAGTGTCAGACCCATAAACAAGAGACCGATTATGATGTTCAGAGTGACTACATTTCCTAGAACCTTGTTGGCTGCCTTGTAATTCTTCTGTCCCAGAAGTACCGAAAGCATTGTAGCAGCTCCGGCACCCACCAGAGTACCGAATGCTACGGACAGGTTCATAAGGGGGAAAGTTACCGCCAGTCCGGAAATTGCAAGCGGACCTACGCCTTGACCGATAAAGATGCTGTCCACCATATTATACAGCGAAGATGCTGTCTGCGCTATGATGGCCGGCAAAGCATATTGCTTCAGAAGTCTGCCGATCTTTTCTGTACCGAGTTCAAGAGGTATTGACGCCTTATCTGCCATTTTATTTAGTTGGTTTTTCTACGATCTCGATTTCAAATACGAGAGGAGCATATCCCGGAATGCTTTCTCCGCTGCCGTTATATGAATAGCCAAGTGGAGAATAGAATACTCCGATACCCTTTTCCATAGGATGCATATGCCACAGTGTCAAGGCAAATCCTGGAATTACACTTGAGCCGGATGTGCCCATAGTGAGGTCTGAAGATTTTTCGCCCCACTTGATGCTTGTAGGCTCATATGTTTTGCTGGCAGAGTAAAGACCGTTGTCTTTTGCGACCTTTTCAATAGTTGTATCGAATACAAGTCCGTTGAGAAGGCGTCCTGTGTAATTGATGTAGATGGTGGTATCTTTAGAGAACTTCTCTGTACTGACCTCCTGCGACAGCGGCTGATAGTAGAAACCGAGTGTGTCATTCACCATCCGGCTGTCGAATATCTGCTGATTCCTGCTTATGTACTCTTCGATTTCTCCAATCTCGAATTTATGGATGCTGTCGGTGAAATGTCTGATGGTTATGTCGTAAATGGAGCTTGAACTGTTCGATGAGTTCTCGAGATACTCTTTTTCTGTCTCATAGCTTGAGTAAGCCATCAGCCAGCTAGGAATTATGATCTTCTTTCTTCCGCCCTCCTTCATTCCTATGACAGCCTGTGCAAGACCTGCCGGTAGGGTATTGTCAAATGTTGTCAGGACTTTAGGGCCATAGAATTTGGTAGTATCGTATGTTCCGAGCTGCTTTGCTGTTTCCTTGCCGGTGTAAGAACTGATATTGCCTTCGAGGTCTGTGACTGTGTAGTCGGCATAAATATATCCATCCTTCTTGACCGGTGCTCCCTTTCCTTCTTCTTCCTCGAGGATATAGATGCCGAGTCCTGTCGGCTTGATTCCCGGATGATTCTGACTGATCCAGGCGTTGAAATATCTCTCTTCTGCTTCGTTCGGACCCACCTTCACTGCTTTTGCACAGCAGATTGCAGAAAGTGCTATGGCAAGGTAGGCCGCTGTCTTAAAAATCTTCTTCATTGATCTTCTTAAATGATTTGAACCGACAAAGATAGTAAAAAAAGTAATAATACGGCTAATCGTTTGAAACACTCACAACCCATATCTTGAAAGCCAGGGCGGAATTAGCAGGAATCATACCAAACGTGCTGTTTCCGAAGCCATATTTACCACAGAAAAGGATTTCGCATTCCTCACCTGCCTTCACTCCCACCAGACCATCTCTTACACCTTGCAGAAGCTTGTCGTCTTCGAGATTGATTTCCATCAATGCATAGTCCGGGTCTGTCAATTGCCATTTTGCCGCTGTGGCAGTCTCCTCGTGATTTGTGGCAAACATATTGGCTGAGTTGATGTTGCCATTGAATATATATCCGGCATAGTAGAAACTGACTGCGCCTCCCGCCTTCAGCTCTTCCCCTTCTCCTTGAACCAGGGTCAGGCGGGATGCTCCTCCGTTATAGGTTACGGTCCTTTCGTCCTTCAGATTGTTGGATATATATTTGTCAATGCTGTCTTCCTGCTTGTTGTATGTCATCTCCAGCTTCTCCTTTACGCAGGAGCAGGCAATGGCTGCGAAAAGAGTCAATGCTATGAGCGTCCTAATTGTTTTCATTTTCCTGATTGAGATAAATATGTGTTTGTCTTTCAATGTATTCTGCAACAGCTTCCACGCCTGGTACATCTTCCGGAATGCAGAGTCTTCCGCCTGCGGCGTTTTCGTGGCCTCCGCCATTGAAATATGCTCTTGCGCATCCGTTTGCCGACGTTCCTATCCTGGACCTTATCGATATCCTGATCTTCTCGTCGTCTTCCTTTGCCAATATGCTCATTCTTACATCTGCAATTGAAAGCGGCATATTGACGAAGCCTTCCGTATCACCTTCAGCTATCTTATATGCTTTCTGTGTGGATCTGTCCAGCACGATGTATGCCACGCCGTCTTCCGTGATGGTGAGAAGATCCTTCATCATATGACCCATCAGCCTGAGTCTGTTCTCACCGTATTGGTTGTACAGATGGGACAGGATCGCGTTGCGGTCTACTCCTGCAGCCAAGAGGTCTGAAGCCATCAGGAACGTGGACGGATATGTGGAGTTTGCGAAGTTATTCGTATCCGTGGTCATACCTGTCATAAGTGCGACTGCTGATGCCGGAGGCAGCAGCGTGGCGTCCATTCCGATCTTTTCAGTGCGGATAAGTATCTGATACAGAAGTTCTGACGCTGATGAGATTTCGGTTTCAGAAAAGCTTAGGCTGAAAGCATTTCTGTCAGGATTCAGATGATGGTCGATAAGTATTTTTTCAGCTTTTGAATCTGAAAGTGCAGGCTCTATCCTGTCTGTCCTGTGGAATGCGTTGAAGTCCAGGCAAAATATAAGATCACTGTCTCTTATGAGTATTTCGGCCGTATCCGGCATTTCCTGGAAGAATATCAGATCTGTTTCTGATATGTCTGATGTCAGGAAGTCGAGATAGCTCGGGAATCTGTCGTTGAGTATGATGCGGACGCTGTCCTTTCCGTACATTCTGAGGAAATGATAAAGGGCTATGCTGCTGCCCATTGCGTCGCCGTCCGGTTTCTGATGCGTTACAATGGATATCTTCCTTGCTTCCGTTATCATTGCCTCAAGTCTCTGTATGTTTCCGCTATTTACGTCTTGCATTGTTCTATATGAGTTTTTCAGTCGCAAAATTACAAATTATATTGCATTTCATAAATCATTTTGCTAACTTTGTCCGTTGTTTTGGAAAGAAAAATAAAAACACTAAAAATAATGGGTTCAATTATTAAAAAGGTATTTACCTATTTGCTTCTCCCAGCGGCTATCGTGGGATTGACTTATCTTCTCGTACAGAGCATTATGGAGCCTGTAAAGTTCAACAAGCACAAGGATTATCGTACTGAAATCGCTGTTCAGCGTCTTAAGGATATCCGTGACCTTCAGGTGGCTTTCAAGAATGTGAATGCACGTTATGCGTCTACAATCGACTCGCTTATCCAGTTCTACAATGAGGGTAAGATGGACCTTACTCTTCAGGTAGGTTCGAAGGATGACTCTCTTGCAATGGCCCACACAGATCAGATCAAGAAGAAGTTCCGCGGTCTCAAGCCAGCTCAGCTTAACGAGAAGCTTTATGAGCTCTACCTTGCCGGTGAGCAGAATCTTGTGTTCGAGGTAAAGAGCCAGATCCCTGTAAAGGATACTCTCTTCAACGACCGTCCAAACTTTATCGTTGACGTAACTGGGAGTAATCACCTTATGCAAAATATGAAAGACAGGATATCCATTCAAGTCGGCTTGAGTGGATATTCTTTTAAAATACAGGCCGATAATGCTATGCGTTCTTCCGGATGGATGAGCGTAGAACGTGTTTTTACTACTTCTGAACTGCAGAAAAGGTATTCCGACGTGGAGATATCAGTCTTTACCCCTAAATGCACTTTGCTTCCGGCTCAGTTTCATAACCCGTCAGTGGCAAGAGCAACATTGGCTGATGTGGCTTATCTTTCGGAGTCTGATCTGGTGGATTCTGTGGACGTCCCTGAGTTCGGGGCTGTTATGATCTATTCCAATTCTATAGGTGAGACGCTTTCAAAGGTCGTGTCTGAGACGACATTGCGTACAGATGGCAGCAAGGCCCGCCCGTTACCGGAGCTTTATTTTATGCTCAGACAGATCCATTCATTGGATGAGTATAATAAGATACTTGCTTCATATATGGATGGTTATCTGTATCTTGTGATAGCCCAGGGCAAGAGCCTGCTTCTATGCAATTCCTACCAGGCACCGGACTTTACTTCGGCTGAGTATTTCATATTCCTTGCTTTGAAGAAACTTCAGCTGAATCCTGAGGTGACGACCATATGTTTCCGTACGCCCCTTACTGAGGAACAGGAAATGTCGCTCTACCGCTATTTCAAGAGTGTGGAATCATTATAATAAGGTATAGCAATGAGAATAATCGGAGGAAGACTCAAGGGCAAGACTATATTGCCACCTCAGGGATATAAGGCAAGGCCTACTACTGATTTTGCCAAAGAGGGTCTTTTCAATGTGCTGAACAATGAATATGAGATGGAAGGGCTTCAGGTGCTTGACCTCTTCGGTGGAACCGGAGCCATTTCCTATGAATTTGCTTCACGAGGTGCTTCCAGGGTATATTGTGTGGAGATGCTTCCTCTGCACGCCAATTTCATAAAGTCTCAGGCTGCAAAATTCGGGATGGACAATCTGACTGTTGTCCGTCATAATGTGTTCGAGTTTCTTGAAATCTGCCGTGAGAAGTTTGATATTATCTTTGCAGACCCTCCTTATGCTCTGGATGATCTGGCTACATTGCCTGATAAGGTCTTTGCCAAGGATATA
>JAGKTT010000032.1 GCA_021153285.1 Bacteroidia bacterium | reverse complement strand
GGCAATGGTCTCAAGCGTCAGGTTGTTTTTACCTTTCAGGAGCATTGATATATGCTGCTGGGTACATCCAAGTTTTTCAGCCAGCACAACCTGAGTCATTCCGATCTGAGACATTCGGTCCCTTACCTGAAGAGCTATCATAGCAGAATATCTGAGCCACCTGGCGTTTCTTCTGCGATATTCCGCTTCCTCACGCCACTTGCTGGCTGTGTCGCTTTTGTATTTATTCAAGATATCTATTGTCTTCATCTCTTATTTTGAATTAAATCGTAAAATCCATCCATATCGCATGCCCCTTCGGACAGAAGAAAATTCCTTACATTCTCCAATTTGCGCAATTCTTCAAGGGTGTGTTCACGCTCCTGCATTGTACGTGTCAGCTTAATTGCTCCGCCAGTTACCAAATATGAATTACGTTGAAACCTTATTGCATATAACCTTAGCCACGAATCGTGCCTGAAATTCCTTGCCCCTTTAGCTTTCTCTTTACCAAGCAACACTTCAGATGCTCTCAAATTCTCTAGCGGTTTGAATAACGAATCTAATTTATCCGATGATATAGAGTCCAATATAACACATTCCAGCTCCTGAGCATCTGAAATCGTATCATATATTGCCTGATTCAAATTCGTTATCTTGAAATAACTTGACAGGTCACAAGAATTCGCCACAAAGAAATCCTTTAGCCAGCCTTGATCATTCCACTTTTCAAATGTTATGGCTAGTACATTATCCGGATCTCCTTCATACCGCACAGCCCATAAACGTCCATTCCCCGTTATATCTTCAAAATTCATAACCTCCAGCATTTTCAACAAAGGTATATACAATTTTTAAATTGTACAAGTTTTATATGATAATACCTGCACTTTTAACCTTTCTGTAATTCTATGATTTAGGTTAGAATTGCGGCGGCCTTCCGATGTGAATCGGAAGGCCGCCATCATTTGATTTTACCTGATTCCGTACTTGCGCAAAATTTTCAGGATTTTCGGTTGAATGCTTTCGAGCATATAGGTAAATCCAAGGTCTGTTGGATGCGATCCGTCGGAAGTGGCTATATGGTCGTGGCCGAGAAAGTCATCTGATGGGATAAAATACAGATGCTTGTCTGACTTCATTCTTTCACGGATCTCTTCTTCGGCAGCTGCCTGTTTCTTTGCCTCGAAATCTTCACGCCAGGTGTCGAAATTACGGCTTTCACGTCGCTCGGTCTGCATAAAGATAAGCGGAGTTTCCGGGTGGGCCTGACGGATTATGTCGACGAAACGGTCGAAGTTTTCGTGGACCACGTCTGCAGACGGATTTGAAAAGGCATCAAAGATAAATGCATCGACATCCTCAATATCAGCAAGATAACGAGCATATTCCTCCTGAAGCTTGGACTTTCCGCTGAAGCCGAGATTGAAACAATGGAAGCCGTTGTCGCGGCCGAAACGGGCTGAATAGCTCATTCCGGGACGGGATGCCGCCAGACCGTGGGTGACACTCGATCCTTTTATCACAATACGATACTTGAAAGGATTGTCTATAGGTTCGATATATGAATCCTCCGCTACACCGATATAAAGCGAATCAAGCCTGTCATACAAAGGAAGATACAGCAGGCACTCCTTCCGGCCTTCGGCCATTGACTTGACAATCGTACCTTCGTGAGTCGCATATGCCGGTCCCTTATCCATTTCCGGTCTTCCGACACCGGCGAACACCCATTCACCATCCTTCCTGATATAAAGGTCAAGTCCCTTCTGGGCAATTGCGGTCATATTTTCAGCAGCGTTCTTCTCGGAAGTGACCCACCTGGCCTTGATGAAAGGACTGTCAGTAGCGAAAAGGACAGCAAGGCCGGTCGAGTGACAGGCGTACTCTTCTATAACTTTATCATTGAACTTATATGCAGATGTGTCTATTCGCGTGAAATCCTTGGATGTCGGGATGGCCTTTCCGATGACATTGAGTCCGGCTGCATTGTAATAACGGGTTTCCTGTGCGGATACAATTGCTGACAAGGCAATTACAGCGAGAGTGAGAATTATCTTTTTCATAGACTTCGAATTTAGTGGCAAAGGTAATAAAGATTGGGAGATTCTCACGTCGCTTCACTCCTCAGAATGACAATAGAGGAGGCTCAGAATGACAGAAAATGATTAGATTTGCAAACAATAATACTGAAACAATATATGGAAAGATACGATTTCGACAAAGTGATTGACCGCAGGGGAAGCGGGGCTGTGAAGACTGATGCCTTAGGTAAAGTCTACGGTAAGGATGATCTGATTCCGCTTTGGGTAGCGGATATGGACTTCGAAACTCCTGATTTCATTGTCAAAGCATTGAAGGAAAGGCTGGAACATCCTATTTTCGGATATACGGTAATTCCTGAAGATTACTGGCAGACCATAAGGGAATGGATAGCTGACCGTCACGGCTGGGAAACCCGATGCGAATGGATGACATTCATCCCGGGAATCGTCAAGGGAATAGGTATGGCAATCAATGCACTACTGGAAAAGGATGAGAAAGTAATCATCCAGCCGCCTGTCTACCATCCTTTCCGTCTGATACCTCAGAAGAACGGCAGAGAAGTGGTTTTCAATCCATTGAAAGTCTTGCCTGACGGTTCATATGAAATGGATTTCGAAAATCTGGCGGCCGTCTGCGATGAAAAATGCCGGATGCTTATACTTTCCAATCCTCACAATCCTGCAGGAATCGTCTGGCCAAGGGAAACCCTGAAGAAATTGGCCGAATTCTGCCATAGCCGCGGAATCATTGTCATTTCAGACGAAATACATTGCGATATGGCTTTGTTCGGGAACAAGCACATTCCTTTTGCCAGTGTTTCCGAAGAAGCGGCCGGATGCAGCATCACATTCGGCGCGCCTTCGAAGACCTTCAATATCGCCGGAATTGTAAGTTCGTACGCTATTGTTCCGAATCAAGAACTTCGAGAAAGATTCTTCAATTGGCTGGAAGCCAGCGAAATGAGCGCTCCGCACCTCTTTGCACCAATTGCCACGATGGCGGCATTCAGACACGGCGAAGACTGGAGAAAGCAGATGCTCAGCTATGTGGAAGGCAATATTGAATTCATCGAGGACTTCTGCGCGCAGCATATCCCTCAGATCAGGCCGATCCGCCCGCAGGCATCCTTCCTTGTATGGCTGGACTGCCGTGGACTGGGCCTTTCTTATGACGAACTGATCGACCTTTTCGTGAACAAGGCCGGCCTGGCCCTGAACGACGGGGATATGTTCAGCCCGGGAGGAAACGGCTTTATGAGACTCAATGTCGGGACATCGCGGTCCACCTTGGAAAAGGCCATGAACCAGCTATTTGATATACTCACTCGGTGAGACTCCGAACTGTTTCTTGAAGCTTGTCGAGAAATGTGACAATGTACTAAAACCTGTCAGATCAGCGATTTCAGAAACATTGTACTTGCGCTCGCCCAGAAGCTGAGCGGCTCTGTTAAGCTTATATCTCTTGAAGAATACGCTCGGATTCTCTCCTGTCAATCCCTTCACCTTGTAATAGAACTTAGTGCGGGAAATATGCAGCATCTCGGTCATACGAGCCACATCGAGTTCTGAATTCGACAGTTCTTTTTCCATAAGCTGATAAAGCTCAGCCATAAATGCATTATCCTGTGGTGAAAGGACATTCTCTTCAACGTGCGCCATATCTGTCGATTGGCCGAGCATAGCGCGAAGCTTTTCCCTATTCTTGAGCTGTGAACCGATCAAGGCGAGAAGATATTGTGGCTCGAATGGTTTGGTAACATATGCATCGGCACCGCAGCCCAATCCTTCTACCTGATCTTCAACTGTTGCTTTGGCTGTCAGAAGAATCACAGGAATGTGCGATATCTGAATATTTTCCTTGATCTGACGACAGAGTTCATATCCGTTCTTGCCAGGCATAACCACATCGGATATAAGCACATCCACAGCTTCCTCCTTCATCAGAGTGTATGCAGAATCGGCATTGAAGCGGCTGGTTACATCATAATAAGGGGACAACAATTCCTTCATATAATGGATTACATCTGCATCATCATCCACGATAAGTACCTTCTTCCTGTCTTCGTCGCTGACATTGACCGGTCCCGCAGAATATTTCACGCTGCTGATCTTATAAGGGGTGCTTGCATCCGCGTCACTGATATTGACCTTTTCAGTCTCAGCATATGAAGATTCAGATATAGGAAGGATCAATGTGAATGCGGCTCCAGGACCGTCCTCGCGATTGCCTGCCTTAAGATACCCGTGATGCATCTGAGCAAGAGACTTAGCAAAATAAAGTCCGATTCCCGTACCCCAATTATAGAATCCTCGGGTCTGATTTTCAAGCTGATAATATCTATCGAATATCTTTTCAAGCTGACTTTCAGGAATTCCCGATCCACTATCCTTGACAACGATCTTCATATATCGGTTATCGACATCCTTCTCTTCCAATGCAACAAAGCGCAATGCCTCTTCACGGGAGATTATGTCTATTCCAAACTCCACCTTGCCTCCAGCCTGGGTAAATTTCATTGCATTCGAAAGAAGGTTGAAGCAGATCTTGTCCAGTTTATCTTCATCAGCCCATACAGTCAACGAATCCTCAAGACCGTATGTCCTGAATGTAACGTCTTTTTCAGCCGCTGCTACCTGAAAGATATCTGTAAGGTTACGAAGCTGAGTGATAAGGTCAATCGGCTTTACCTGAAGCTTGAGCAGATCATTCTCCATTTTATTAAAGTCAAGCAGCTGATTCACAAGTCGAAGCATTCGTCTGATGTTGCGCTGCACGACATTCAGCAGTCTTTTGTTCTCTTCCGTCATTTCAGATGAATCCTGTAGCTGAGCCACAGGGCCTGATATCATTGTCAGAGGAGTGCGGAACTCGTGAGATATATTGGCAAAGAAGCTCATATTCATATCATTTACCTTCTTTTCCTGCTCCTTTTCCTGCTGAGCCTGTTGCTTGGCAATTTTCTCGGCTTGAATCTGCTTGCGGAGCTTTATGATAAAATATCCTATCCAGAAAAGACATATGAGATACAAAAGTACAGCCCACCACGAAAGCCACATCGGAGCGGCAACGCTGACCTTGATGGCATTCTCCGCCACCACTACCGTCTGATCACTGTTTGTGACCCTCACCTTGAAATCATATTTCCCAGCCGGGACATTTGAATAGTATGCCTCTCGGTTATTATGGGCATCAATCCAATGATTGTCAAAACCATCCAGCATATACATATAGTCAACCCTCTCATACTCACCATATTCCAGAGCCGCAAATGAAATACTGAAACTATTCTGTGCGTAAGTCAGACGGATTTCAGGCTTGTATGGAAGTGCCTTGTCGATGCACTCATCCACACCAGGACGCATCAGCCTGTTATGGACCTTAAGATCTTCAAAATACACAGATACATCTCGATGCATTGTGACATCCAGTGGATTGAATACTGTAAGTCCGTGAGTTCCTCCGAATACCAATGTACCGTCAGAAAGCCTGCAGGACGCCCTGTCATAAAACTGGTTACCTCCGATACCGTCACCTGCATACCAGTTTACGAACTTCTCGGAAGCGCGGTCATATTTTCCAAGTCCGTACTGGGTGCTCACCCATAGATTGCCCTGAAGATCTTCTTCGATCGCAGCAATATCAAGACAAGGAGCCCCTGGCACAGTATTCAGTGACCCGTCGGATACATCATATTTCAAGAGTCCGTTTGCCACTGTACCTACCCAGACCGTCCCGTCCTTATCCTGATACATACACGATGGCACAAATACTGATCTCCTGATAGCATTCTGCCACATATTCTCATCTATAGTAATCTGTCTGGCGTATTTTTCACTAGCGTCGATCTCAGTAAGACCAGTCTGGAACGATGCTGACAATATATTTCCGTCATTCAAAGGAAGACAGTATGGGGTGAACGTAAAGAATGCAGAGACATTCTTGAAACTGTGAATCTGATCATCCTCAGGAGAGACATAATATATATGTTCTCCCATTGCGCCTATCCAGACGCGCCCCTCACTGTCCTGAGACATTGCCAACGGTATGAATATAGGCCAGGACTTCTCAACTGACAGTTTATGACCGTCGAAATTGCAACGGCAGACTCCTCCGCCGCCAGTGAGCCAGACCTTATCATCTTTATCGACAAACACGTAGCTGATATCCAGTTTGTCTCCTCCTTCAAAATTGAACAATTTTTTCAGGTTTATCCTTCTGAAAAGTTCAGAGTCCGCATTGTAAAGATACAGTCCATCCTTCAGAGTGGAGATCCATATATTGTCCTTGCTGTCGCAATCAACGGAAACTACTGATTTCTGTCCGATGCTGGACTTGAGCCAGCTGTCATTATTGAAACGGCCTTGATAGTCATATATAACATAATAACCTTGATCATATGAGCCTATCCAGAGGTTGTTTCTGGAATCCTCGAACATACAGTTTATCTTCACATCTGGAACAGCAAACGGAAATCCGTTCTCGGACTGATGCCGGAATGTACCCTCTGCCTTATTATATAGAAACAGACCATTCTTTTCAGTATTGAATATAATGGATGTCTCACCATACTGGCATATGTAAGAAACAGAGGATTTATACAGTTCCGGATGATTTCTGATAATCTCTGGTACCTCTTCGAATGCAAAAGTATTGGTATTGTATATCGCGAGACCAGCATATGAACTCATCCATAGCCTTCCATCCTTCATCATTGCATAATAACCGGGATAATTCTGGACTGCAACAGAATCCTTCAACTGCATCGTCTCGACATCAAACATCTTGATGGACATTGAAGATGCCAGGAGAAGATCATTTGAAGGAGTAATGAAACAATGACTGGCTATAGAAAATCCGTTATTGATAAGAGACAGAAGATCTACGAATGCCTCTCTATCTTCATCATATCGACACAAGGAGACTGAAGTATTGATATAAATACGACCGGTCTTATCCTCCAGAATCTGAACAGAATTACGGCTTGCAGTCTCCATCGGGATACGCTTGAAATTATCCTGCTCTGTATAAAGTGCCATACCGTTGACCGTAGAAATCCAAAGTCTGCCCTTGGAGTCTCTCAGCATACACTGCACCTGATTGTCAGGAAGCGAACATTCCTCATCGGTACAGAAATACTGGTGGTATTCGTGCACATTATGCCTGTTGAGCCCTCGGAATGTGCCTATCCAGATATGGCCGTTAATATCCTCAGCAAAAGAAGATACCTTCTGGTTGGAAAGGTCATTGGCAATCTGTAGCGATTCCCAATCAGAATACTCGTCATCGGCAGCCCTCCTGACGCATCCTGCCAAAGCGACAATGCAGATAATATAAAACAGTCTTTTCATAAAGTCTTCCATTGAAAATCAAAATTAACCAAAAATCCATGAACCAGCACTCCCTGACACGGCATTTGAACATACGGAAAAACATTTAAACAAATAGAAAAACCCCTCCAAACATATTGAACGAGGCAGAAAACCAAAAATACGCATTGAAAAACCCCGAAATGATAATAAAGCGAAATTTGTAAAATAGCCTCAGAACTTCTGACCTCGGAAGAGACAACAGTAGTCCAGACTGCGACCGGAAAAGTGGCAGGTTACATCGAACAAGGTATCTACACCTACAAGGGCATCCCATACGCAAAAGCCGAAAGATTCATGGCTCCTCAACCGGCCGACAGCTGGGAAGGGGTAAGAAGCAGCAGAGCCTACGGTCCTACAGCACCTCAGGAGGTAAGAAAAGGATGGGCAAGCGACGAACTTGGATTTTCATTTGCTTGGAACGACGGCTTCCCTGGCGAAGACTGCCTCAGAGCTAACGTATGGACTCCTGGCATCAACGACGGCAAGAAACGCCCGGTCATGGTATGGCTCCACGGAGGAGGATATGCCACAGGTTCAGGCCAGGAGCTGCCATCATATGACGGAGCGAGCCTTGCACGAAAAGGCGATGTTGTAGTCGTGACCGTCAACCACAGACTCAACGTCCTGGGATTCCTCGACCTGTCTTCATTCGGAAAAGAATATGCAGCTTCCAGCAATGCCGGTCTTCTCGACCTGGTAGCGGCTCTCGAATGGGTACGCGATAATGCAGCGGCATTCGGAGGCGACGCCTCAAACGTAACCATCTTCGGTCAGTCAGGAGGCGGCGGAAAAGTATCGACCCTTCTGGCTACCCCGTCTGCCGCAGGACTTTTCCACAAGGCAATCATCCAAAGCGGCTCAATGCTCAGGACTATGGAGAAGCAGTGGTCGTCAAAGATAGGAGAAGCAGTGGTTGCCGAGCTTGGAGGCATCGACGCTGTCTTGACTGCGCCATATGAGCAACTCCTCGCTGCCGGCACAAAGGCTATTGCAAAGGTACGTCCGGAGGCTGAAGCAAACGGATTTGCATCATTCATCTTCGGATGGGCACCTACAGTTGACGGCAACTACCTCCCAGCACAGCCGTTCGAGCCACAGGCACCAGAACAGTCCAAAGACATTCCGGTCATGCTCGGAACAACCATCCACGAATTCTCGATGAGCACATATGTCCCACAGCTGCGCACCGCAACAAAGGAAGCGGCCATGGAATACCTTAGAGCCACCAAGTTCGGAGACAGAACCGATGAGTTCGCTGCGATTTTCGAGAAGACATATCCTGATTACCAGCCAAAGGACCTCTTTGACACAGACATAACCTTCAGACCGGGCACAATCGCCCAGGCGAACGTAAAGGTAGCCCAGCAGGGCGCCCCGGTCTACATGTATATGTTTACATGGGAGTCTCCTGTAATGGACGGCATTCTCCGCAGCACACACTGCATGGAGATACCTTTCGTCTTCAACAACGCTGACCTCCACGCTTCTATGACAGGAGGAGGCAAGGAAGCTGTCGAGCTTGCAGACAAGATGAGCCAAGCGTGGATCAATTTCGCCCGTACAGGAGATCCTAATGCCGGGGGACTTCCTCATTGGCCGGCATACAACCAGGAGGAAGGCGCAATGATGATCTTTGACAACCGATGCGAAGTCAGATACAACCACGATAAAGAGCTGATGGAATTCGTACGTCAGTTCCCGACACGCGGATTTTAATCCGATATTTCACAAATCACAATACTAAACACTAACCATTAACCATCAAAAACATGAGAACCAATTCAACATTCTCAAGAATGCTGGGCACTGCAATGGCAATGCTTCTCATTCTGGCCGGCTCTCTCACAGTTTCTGCACAGAATCTGGTGAAGGTGACCGGTAAAATCATTGATGAACTGAACAGCCCTATGGTCGGGGTCAGCGTCATCGAGAAAGGAACTCAGAACGGAGTCATGACTGACGGAAACGGTAACTATGAGATTACCGCAGCCGCAGGCTCGACACTCGAGTTCTCGTACATCGGCTATCTTACAATAGACAAGACAGCCATCAATGGTACAATCAACGTAAATATGGAACCAGACAACGAGATGCTCGAAGAGACAGTCGTTGTAGGTTATGGTGTCCAGAAGAAGAGTTCCCTCACCGGATCTGTATCTCAGGTGAAGTCTCAGGACATCGAGGCTCGTACCATCACCACAGCATCACAGGCTCTTCAGGGTAAGACTTCAGGTGTACAGGTGCTCACTTCATCTGCAAAGCCAGGTGCATCTCCCGCAATCAGAATCCGCGGTATCGGTTCCAATGGTAACAGCGACCCTCTCGTAGTAGTGGACGGACGTATCGGAAGTCTTGCAGGTATCGATCCTAACGACATCGAGTCAATGGAGGTACTCAAGGACGGTGCATCAGCAGCGATCTACGGTGCAGAGGCCGGTAACGGAGTTGTCCTCGTGACTACCAAGAAGGGTAAGGGTAACGGTAAGATCACTTACGACTACCAGTACACTTCACAGAGCCTTGCACGCGTTCCTCAGATGATGAACGCTGAGCAGTATATCGATTATTACTCTGAGGCTGGTCTCATTTCTCTCGAGAACTTCTACAACAACTGGGATTTCGAGACAAACACAGACTGGACAAAGGTCGGCTTCGAAAATTCTGCAATGCAGCGCCACAACATCACATTCTCAGCAGGTGACGCAAGCAAATCAATCTATGTATCAGGATCTTACCTCAACAACGACGGTATCGTTGCAGGTAAAAAGGACTTCTATGAGCGTCTTACCGGCATGATCAACGCAAGCTGGAAGATCAAGCCTTGGCTCGAGATCGGTACCAACAACCAGATCGAGTACTACAAGTCAAGCTCGGTATCTGAAGGTTCAGAGTATGGTTCATACCTTCTCGCAGTCCTCAACCTCGACCCTCTTACAAAGCCTCTCTACGCTATCGACAACCTTCCTAAGCATATGGCTGACATCTATTACGGTGACCACGCTCCTATGCTCGGTGACGGAAAGGGTAATGTATATGGTGTATCTAACTTCAACACATCAGAGAACCAGAACCCTCTCATAATGCGCGATGCAAGCGACAATGACAGCAGAGGTTACAACATCAACGGTACTACCTACATCAACTTCATGCCTATCAAGGGTCTTACTATAACATCACGTTTGGGTTACCGTCTCTCAAGCTCGGAGTCTTACTCGGTAGGACACGACTACTATGCAAATGCAATGCACCACCAGAACTATCTTTCAGTAAGCGCAAGCACATACGCAAGCACATATTGGCAGTGGGAGAACTTCCTTAACTATAATAAGAGCTTCAAGGGTCACGACTTCGGTCTCATGCTCGGTACCAGCTTCACTGAGAGCCGCAACTTCGGCGTAAGCGGTGACAAGCACGGAAGCGACACAGACCTCGGATTCCAGAAGGACGATCCACTTTTCTGGTATTTCGCATACGCAACAGCCAATGCTGAGGACAGCGTAAGCGGTGGTGAGGCTAACTTCTCTAGAAAGAACTCATATTTCGGCCGTATCAATTATGAATATCAGGGCAAATATCTCTTCCAGGCATCTCTCCGTGCTGACGCAGCCGACAGCAGCGTGCTTCCAGTAGAGACAAGATGGGGTTACTTCCCTGCAGTTTCAGCTGGTTGGGTGATCTCTAACGAGAAGTTCATGCAGGATACAAGAAGCTGGCTCTCACACTTGAAGTTCCGTACTTCATGGGGACAGAACGGTTCGCTCTCAAGCCTTGGAGGATACAGATATGCTACAGTTATCGGCGGTACAGGTTCTTATCCTACAGGTAACGGCACTGAGTATATCAACGGTTACGCTCCATCAGCAACAGGTAACAAGGAACTCAAGTGGGAGACTTCAGAGCAGACCAACGTAGGTATCGACTCACGTTTCTTCAACAACCGTCTCTCATTCAGCGCAGACTGGTTCAAGAAGGACACAAAGGACCTTATCGTTTCTGGTATCACACCATCTACAGTAGTAGGTAATACAGCTTCTCCTGTAAACGCAGGTAACATCAGCAACACCGGTTTCGAGTTCGAACTCGGATGGCAGGACAATATCGGCGAGTTCAGCTATGGTGTACGCGGTAACCTTTCTACAATCAAGAACAAGGTAACTCATATCCACGAGACTCTCGACGCAATCGACGGCCAGACATTCCACACTTACGGAGCCATCACACGCTTCGAGGTAGGCAAGCCAGCCTGGTACTTCTATGGTTATGAATTCGACGGCATCAATCCTGAGACAGGTAACCCTACATTCAAGGATCTCGATAATGACGGTCAGATCACAGACTCTGACAAGACTATGATCGGTAAGGGTTTCGCAGACCTGACTTACGGTATCACACTCACAGCTGCATGGAAGGGCTTCGACCTGATCGTATTCGGTACAGGTGCAGCAGGCGGTGACATCTACAGCTGTCTCAACCGTTCTGACTATACACTCAACAAACTCACTTACTTCACCGAGGACAGATGGAACAAGACAACCAATCCGAACGGAAGCAAGCCAAGAGCAGGTGCAACTGAAATGGATAAGTATTATCTTTCTTCAGCATCTATCTTCAACGGTAATTACTTCAAGATCAAGCAGATCCAGCTCGGTTACACATTCCCTCAGAAGTGGATGAAGACAATCAAGGTTCAGAACCTCCGTGTTTATGCATCACTTGATGATTTCATCACATTCAGCGATTATCCGGGATTTGACCCAGAAGTTACCAATATGGGAGTCGACAAGGGTAGCTTCCCTACCTCAAAGAAGGTTGTTGCCGGTGTAAGCATTACGTTCTAACCATATAAAATAAAGAAGAAATGAAAACAAGATATATAATTTTGGCCTTGACTGCGGCTACTGCCGCATTCAGTTCCTGCAACCACATGCTGGACATTCCTCAGCACGGTGTGCAGAACTATGAGACCTACTATCAGACCGATGAAGAGGCAGAGGCTGCCATCGTTTCCTGCTACATTCAGGTCAAGAACAACGAAATGAACTACGTCCTCGGAAAGAATATGCTTACAGACGACTTCTGGGCTGGCGGCGGCGGACGTAACGACAACGCTGACCTCGAGGGTCTCAACGAGTTTACATTCGGAACTGATCAGGGATACCTCGAAGGTATGTTCACCAGCTACTATGGCATCATTTACAAGGCTAACGTAGTTCTCGGACACGTTCCTGAAGAGTCTGAAATCCAGCTTCGCGCAAGAGCTGAGGCTAAGGTATTCCGTGCTTGGTCATACTTCGAGCTTATCTCTATGTGGGGCAATCCGCCTCTCGTTGACCACGAACTCGAGCCATCTGAATATCAGATGCCTAACGGAACAACAGAAGAGCTTTGGGCACTCGTTGAGAAGGACCTCACAGAGGCAATCGAGTCTGGCTACCTCACCCAGAAGGCTAATGCTGACGACAAGACATGGAGAGTTACAAAGCAGTTCGCTCAGGCACTCCTCGGCAAGGCTTACCTCTGGCAGAAGAAATATGATGAGGCTGCAAAGACTTTCGATTCAATCATCAACAGCGGTCTCTACAGACTTTACAATGATTATGAGAACGTGATTGCATTCTCTGCAAAGCAGAACTGTGAAAGTATGTTCGAGAGCATTAAGATCAGTGACCCTAACAACGTATGGAACAACTTCACAATGCTTCACCTTATGATCCACTACCGTACCGACAAGCTCGTTGACAACTGCTGTACAAACGCAGGTCTTGCAGGTCTCGGATGGGGCTTCCTCAGTCCTCAGGAGAATCTTTACAATGACTTCGTTGCTGTAGAGGGCGAGAACGGTTACCGTCTCAACGCTACAATGAAGACTTGGGAGCAGATGACCCAGATGGGCATCAATGTCAAGGAAGGAAACACAATCATCAGTGAGGGTTACTTTATGTGGAAGTGGAGAATCACCGCAGAGCAGGTTCCTGCTGCAGGCTCCAACTTCGTTGACGACAGCAACAGACAGTGGATGCGTTATGCTGAAGTTCTTCTCTGCGCTGCTGAGGCTCACGCAGAAAACGGCAATGCTGGCAAGGCTGCCGAGTATATGAACATCATCCGCACAAGAGCTCAGGCTCCTACACAGGGAAGCTACACTATCGATGAGATCCGCAGAGAGAAGAGAATCGAGCTTTGCGGTGAGGGTACACGTTTCCAGGATATGCTCCGTTGGGGCATTGCAGAGGCTAAGATGAAGGATCAGGGTAGCTACTGTCCTCTCCTCAACCATAACGGCCAGGTGGAGAAGAAGGTTTACAACAACGATCCTTCAAAGTTTGGCTTCAAGGCAAAGCACAATCTCCTCCCTTATCCAGGTACAGAGATCCGTCTCAACCCTAACATCAAGCAGAACCCAGGCTGGTAATCAACCTGACCTTCTGAACGAAGTGAAGAATCTATAACAGATGAATATTATGAAACGAAGCTTGTTGGTGACAAATATTTCCTTGCAGACGGAAGCTATACTCCTGCTACTGCAGATCAAGCTAAGAAGAACACATATATCGTAGGCAATGGCGGTACAACATTCAACAGCATTCCTGTTGAGACAGGTTCCATCAAGGTATCTCAGGGAGAAGGCACATATACTTTCGCTGGTATCCTCTGGCTTGCTGACGAGTCAGTAATCGAGGTTAAGAGTACTGTCGCTCTCGTATACGAGGCTGATCCGGAGCCAGTCAAGCTTACAACTCTCCTTTCTGCTACAAGCAATGTTGCAAGCGGCACTAACTCATTGACAATCAACCTTGGAACTGACGGCATTTCATCTACTACAGATCCAACTACATGGCAGACTGTATGGACAGGAACAGGTAACTATCTCGCCCTCGACATCTACTCTGAGGACGGATACCTCCACGAGGGTACTTACACTGCTTGCGCAACAGGTGGTGCAATCAACCCTGGTGAGTTCGGTATCGGCTGGGATCCAGGTGACCTCTGGGGTATCGGTATGGTATTCGAGAACTGGGGTACTTGCTGGTGGGATGTTGCAAATGGTGCAGCAACTATCAACCAGAAGGTTACTGAGGGTACTGTTACTGTAACAAGAAAGGGATCTAAGTGGGTTATCGAGCTCGTATCCGGCGAAGGCAAGGGTATGCTCTGGACTAAGTATGAGGGTGCTATCGACGCTCTTACCGACCCTGCTCTCGGTGGTGGCGGAAACGTTGATGACACTGATTATGTCGAGCTGACTAACCTCCTCTCAGCTACAAGCAACGTAGCAAACGGCACCAAGTCTCTCACTCTCAACCTAGGAACAGACGGCATTTCATCTACAACTGATCCAGCCACATGGCAGACTGTATGGGAAGGCGAGGGTAACTACCTTGCACTTGACATCTATTCAGAGGATGGTAAGCTTTACACAGGTACATACAATGCATCTGCAGTTGGCGGAACAATCAACGCTGGTGAGTTCGGTATCGGTTGGGATCCAGGCGATCTCTGGGGTATCGGTATGGTATTCGAGAACTGGGGTACTTGCTGGTGGAATGTTGCTGGCGGTGCAGCTGTTGCAGCTGGCAAGGTAACAGACGGTACTGTTCAGGTGCTCGTTGAGGGTACTGACCTTGTAATCAAGCTGAAGTCTACTCTTGTCAATGCTAAATTCACTTATCCGGTAGCACAGTTCGTTGACGGTACTGGCGCTCCTATCGAAGTAGTAAACCTTGGTGGTGGTGAAGAACCTGAATTCGAAGGCACAGAGCTTTCTGTTCTCCTTTCTGCAACAAGCAATGTAGCAAACGGCACAAACTCAGTTACAATCAACCTCGCTGAGGAGGGAATCTCTTCTACTCAAGATCCGACTACATGGCAGACAACATGGGAAGGTGAAGGACACTACCTCGCACTCGATGTCTACTCTGCTGACGGCAAACTCGCTCCTGGCACTTACACTGCATGTGCAACAGGCGGTACAATCGCTGAAGGCGAATTCGGTATCGGTTGGGATCCAGGTGACCTCTGGGGTATCGGTATGGTATTCGAGAACTGGGGCACTTGCTGGTGGGCTGTAGCTGACGGTGCAGCTGTCGCAGAGGCTAAGGTACTTGACGGCACCCTTACTGTTGCTGTTGACGGTGACACTTACACTATCACTCTCGAGAGCTCGGCAGTCAACGCACGTTACGTTGGTCCAATGACCCTTTAATTTAATAGAATAATTGCAGGCCGTCTATCTATGGGCGGCCTGCATTCAACCACATAAGACAACTATGAAACGTATTATCATAGCACTTGCATCACTTATGATGGCAGCGAGTGCTCTTTGCGCCCAGGAGCTTACAAACTTCGCCTTCTGGGGCCAGAAGCCCGTGGTTTCTCCTGAAATCCGAAATGACAGCGTAACTTTCAGACTCAAGGCAGATTACGCAACAGTAGTAAAGCTCAGCGGTTCTTGGATGCCAAACCCTTGGGGCGGTACAGTCGACATGACCCGAGGCGAGAACAATGTATGGGAAGTAACCATTCCGCTGCCTGAGCCAGAGATCTACACATATAACTTCGTCGCTGACGGCGTTTCTGTAAACGACCCTCAGAACGTGATGGTTCAGCGTGACGGCTCACGCTATCTCAGCATGCTCCTTGTTGACGGCGAGCGCACCGAGAACTACAAACCTGCCGAGCAGAGAGGTACTGTAAGCCATCCTTGGTATGACAGCAAGATTCTCGGCATCAACCGTCGTCTTACAGTCTACACTCCTTACGGATATGAGGCTAACCCTAAGGCTAAGTACCCTGTTCTTTACCTCCTTCACGGAGCAGGTGGAGACGAGGAGGCATGGAGTTCAATGGGCCGTACGGCTCAGATCCTTGACAACCTCATCGCAAAGGGTCTCGCAAAGCCTATGATCGTGGTCATGCCTAACGGCAACCCTAACCAGCAGGCTGCCCAGACTTTCGGTCTTCCTACAACTGAGTACGATTGGAGAAATCCTGAGAACAGGAACCTCTATGTGAAGAGCCTCGTTGAGGAGATCGTTCCTTTCATCGAGAAGAACTACCGCACAGTGGCAAAGAAGTCTCACAGAGCTATCGCAGGTCTTTCTATGGGTGGCGGTCACACAATCGCAGCTTCTGGCATGTATCCAAATACTTTTGACTATATTTGTCCTTTATCTATGGGTGCAGAGAGAACACCTGAGCTTGACGCACAGCTCCAGGGCATCAAGAAGGCAGGCTACAAGCTTTACTGGCTTGCATGTGGAAACACAGACTTCCTCTTTGAGAATGCAAATTCACTTGACGCAGCTCTCACAGCAAACGGTCTTGAGCACACTTATTATGTAAGCGAAGGTGGTCACGTCTGGGCTAACTGGAGACTCTATCTCAACACATTCGCTCCACTTCTTTTTAAATAATATGCACGTTATACCGGACGTTAAAGAAAAATCTGCAAAAGAGTTATAACTTTGTCCGATTCCATATGGAAATAACACCAAAACAATAAATATGAAGAAAATAATAACAATTGCAGCAGCCCTTTTAGTGGCGGGCAGCGCATTCGCCCAGCAGGCTCTCTGGGGCGGAGCATCAGTAGAATCGCCAGTAGTAAATGAAGACGGAACTGTAACATTCCGTTATCAGGCACCTAAAGCTGTGAAAGTAACCGTATCAGGTGACTTCCTCCCCACTCAGAGAATGACATTCAAGATGGGTGATCAGGAAATGACTTATGACGCTCCGGGAGTAGGAGAACTCAAGGAGGGCAAAAACGGGATTTGGGAGTACACTACCGACTTCAAGGAGAGCGCAACTGCAGGCTTCGACCGCAGACTCTCTGTCTATACTCCAGCCGGATACAACCCTACAGCGAAGACACGCTACCCTGTCCTCTACGTCCTCCACGGAATCGGTGGTGACGAGGACGCATGGATCGCTCAGGGCCGCGCCGCTCAGATCCTCGACAACCTCATCGCTCAGGGCAAGGCTAAGCCAATGATCGTTGTCTTCACTAACGGCAACATCTCTCAGGAGGCTGCTCCAGGTGAGAACTCAACCGGCTACACTCGTCCGACAATGCAGCTTCCTCAGACAATGGAGGGAACATTCGAGACTGCATTCCCAGAGATCGTGAAGTTCATCGACAGCAACTACAAGACTATAGCGAAGAAGCAGAGCCGCGCTATCTGCGGTCTGTCAATGGGTGGCTTCCACACTCTTTACATCAGCCTCAACAATCCTGACATGTTCGGATATTCTGGTATGTTCTCAGCTGCCATCGGAGTAAGCGACGCTTCTGTATCACCTATGTATCAGGACTTCGACAAGAAGCTTGAGACATACTTCAGCAAGAAGCCTGCACTCCTTTGGATCGGTTGCGGCGACACTGACTTCCTCATCCAGGCCAACAGAGACTTCGTAAAGAAACTCCAGGACAACAACTACCCACACGAGTACCTCGAGAACGGTGGCGGTCATATCTGGAGAAACTGGAGGATCTACCTCACTGAGTTCGTCCCTAAACTCTTCTAAAGATTGCCACGGTCCTTCAGACCTCACAATGACGTATAATATATGTTAAAGAGAATTTCTATACTATTGTCTTCTCTGCTGCTCATATGGGCATGCGGAGGAGACAATAATACTCCGGAAGATCAGATTCCTACAGGATTTGATTTCAATCTGGTGACCATAGAAAACGTATCTGAGCCCACCGAGGAAGGCCTGAGGACAATCGTCCTCAATTTCAAGGACAAGGAAGGCAATGCCCTGAAACTTACTGCCTTGAGCTGGTACTGCCATCTCGAGACAGGTAAATACGAAATAGCCCCTGAGCCTGATTCAAAGCACAAGGCTTCTGTAGAACTTTCACTCGGAAATGCGAAGCTTAATGTCAACGGAGGTTCCATCGCGGTCAGCAAATGGAACTACGAATACGACATCAAGTTCACCATTGAGACCGAAAAGGGGAAGTTCACAGGAATCGCCGACAACAAGAAGATATACTTCGAGACCCAGAAGTACAGTTCGCTTAAAACTGGAGCCAACGAAATCTACCAGAAGGACCTCACCGTCAAAAGTGACCTGATGAATACAAGTGTGAAGTATTCGATCTACCTTCCTGAGAGTTATGACGGCACGAAGAAATATCCGGTGCTTTACATGCTCCATGGATACGGTGGCAACAACAACGACTGGCTTCAGGACAACACAGGCAGCATCTGGGCCGGCGGCGGAACAATGCCGGCATACGCAAGGGAATATGCAGAGAAGACCGGCAAGGAGCTGATCATCGTTGCTCCGGACGGAGGAAACAATTTCTACTGCGACGGATTCAACGGTGGTCCTAAATACATGTCATTCTTCTTCCAGGAGTTCATTCCTTACATCGAGTCGACTTATGCGATCAAGGCCGAGAAGAAGTCGCGCGCGATCGGAGGTCTTTCAATGGGAGGATATGGTTCGCTCTATTATGGCACCCTCCATCCCGAGATGTTCTGCTATGTCTATGCTTGTTCCGCAGCGATAAGTGCAGGAATGGCAGGAGCGGATCCAGCCCAGCTTATAGCCAAAGCTGTGAGCGCAGGCAGAACCGACGAACTGCCAGGATTCACACTCGAGATCGGAACTGAAGATACGACTGTACTTCCGTCCACTAACGATCAGTTTGTCAACACTCTTGCCGGCTATGGCATTCCATTCGAGTACATAACACGCCCAGGTGGACACGACTGGCCGTTCTGGAACGCATGCAGTCCTAAGATCATCCACAAGGTCATGACAATTTTCGAATAAACACAAACAATAACCAATGAAGAAAATCTTTGCAATCGGAGCATTGCTCCTAGGTTCTGTGGCTATGTTTGCACAGCCACAGCTGACAAAAGACAACATCGACGAGGTTGTCGCTGCTATGACACTTGAAGAGAAGGCGACCCTTCTCGTTGGCAGTGGCTGGGGCAGTATGACTGCCGGCAGTATGACCGCATCAGCAACTGCACTCGTACCGGGTGCGGCAGGTACCACACGTTCAATCGAGCGTCTGGGCATTCCTTCAACCGTTCTCGCTGACGGTCCTGCAGGTCTGCGTATCTCACCAAGACGTGACAATGACCCTAACACTTATTTCTGTACAGGTTTCCCTGTAGGTACAGTTATGGCCAGTATGTGGGATACTGAACGAGTACAGGAACTCACCACAGCAATGGGTAACGAGGTTCTCGAGTACGGAGCTGACGTTCTTCTTGCTCCTGGTATGAACCTTCACAGAAATCCTCTCTGCGGACGTAACTTCGAGTACTTCTCAGAGGATCCATTCCTCACAGGTAAGACTGCAGCAGCTTATATCAACGGTATCCAGAGCAATGGCGTGGGTGTCAGCGTAAAGCATTTCGCTGCGAACAACCAGGAGGTTAACCGTATGGAGAATGACTCACGCGTAAGCCAGAGAGCCCTCCGCGAGCTCTATCTCAAGGGATTTGAGATCGCAGTAAAGGAAGCTGATCCTTGGACAGTGATGTCATCATACAACAAGCTCAACGGGGAATACACTCAGCAGTCACACGGCCTTCTCACCACTATCCTTCGCGATGAGTGGGGATTCAATGGTATCGTAATGACAGACTGGGGTACAAAGCAGGGTACAGTGAAGGCTGTAAACGCTGGAAACGACCTTATGGAGCCAGGTATGCAGGTGGAGATCGACCGTATCATCGCTGCTGTAAAGGCTGGTGAAATCTCACAGGAGCAGCTCGACAAGAATGTGCGCAATATGCTCACTTACATCGTAAGAACTCCACGCTTCAACAAATACCAGTATTCAAACAAGCCTGATACAAAGGCACACGCCGAGCTCGTTCGCAAGGCCGCTCCTGAAGGAATGGTACTTCTCGAGAACAATGGTGTCCTTCCTCTCAAGGATGTGAAGAGAGTTGCTCTCTATGGTACAGGTTCATATGACTTCATCGCTGGTGGTACAGGCTCTGGTAACGTAAACAAGCCATACATCCGCAATGTAGCTGAAGGTCTTACAGTAAACGGACTCGAGGTCAATCAGGACATCCAGAAATGGTACGAGCAGTATATCGCATTCGCGAAGACATCGCTCAAGAACAATGGCAGCGCCGGCGGAGTTCTCCTCGGTGACCCTGTAATCTCTGAAATGGAGATCAGCCGTGACTTCATCGTGAAGATGGAGCCGTCTACTGATATCGCCATCTTCACACTCTCAAGAAACGCCGGTGAGGGCGGTGACCGCTACGCAAAGGATGGCGACTGGACACTCACAGGACAGGAGCGCGAGCTCATCCAGACTATTGCCGACGTATATCACGCTGCAGGAAAGCAGTTCGTAGTAGTCCTCAACATCGGTGGTGTCATCGAGACTGCATCCTGGAAGCATATTCCTGACGCTGTCCTCCTCGCCTGGACACCAGGTCAGGAAGGCGGTTATGCTGTAGCGGACATCCTCTGCGGACAGGCAAACCCTTCAGGCAAGCTCCCGATGACATTCCCTGTAAGCTACCTCGACATCCCATCATCACACAACTTCCCTTACTACCACAAGAACGTACAGAGAGGTGAATGGGACTTCCTATGGGGCGGTCCTCAGAGAAAGGCCAAGAATGTAGATGAAACATATTACGAAGAAGGCATCTATGTAGGTTACAGATATTTCCAGACTGCAGATGTCCCTGTATCTTATCCATTCGGATACGGTAAGTCTTACACTACATTCGAGTACAGCAAGCCTGTCGTGAAGGCTACAGCAGACGGTTTCACTGCTACTATCACAGTGAAGAACACTGGTTCTGTAGCAGGTAAGGAGGCTGTTCAGCTTTACGTAACTGCTCCTGAGGGCGGACTTGAGAAGCCAGCATTCGAACTCAAGGGCTTTGCAAAGACCAAGGAACTTGCTCCAGGAGAGACTCAGACTCTTACAATCAATGTTGACAAATACACTCTCGCTTCATTCAATGAGGCTACTTCAGCTTGGGAGACAGCTGCTGGTACATACAAGGTAATGTTCGGTGCAAATGCAGCTGACATCCGTGGAACCGGCGAGTACAGACTCAAGAAGGCAGAAAGCTGGAAGGCAAACAATGTCCTCGCTCCTGCTGCCCCTATCAACGAACTCTCTCTTCAGAAATAAACACAAAATCTATGAAAAAACTTCTAATCATCGTTGCGTCCCTCCTATGGGGCGCAGCTTTGTTTGCACAGCAAGCACTCGGACCGGGTACCGGTATCGTATCACCCGAAATCAATGCAGATAATACAGTGACATTCAGATATTACAATCCCAAGGCTGTAACTGTACAGATCAGCGGAGATTTCCTTCCTACCCAGCAGATAAAATATCAAAGAGACGGACGCGAAATGATCTACGATGCCCCGGGCAGAGCTGATCTTGTGGAGAATAACGGTATGTGGACATTCACTTCGACTCCGCTAGAAGGTGAATTGTATTCATATACCCTGTATGTGGATGGACAGAAGATGATGGACCCTTCCAACATCTACCAGAACCGTGACATAGCGACCTGGACCAACATCTTCACCATCAGTACAGAAAAGGGCGACAAGGGCTGGTATTATCAGGTAAACGACACTCCTCACGGTAATGTATCCAAGGTATGGTATGATTCCCCTGCACTTGGAACACAGAGAAGAATGACAGTCTATACACCTGCAGGCTATGAGAAGAATACAAAGACAAAATATCCTGTTCTCTACCTTCTCCACGGCTCCGGCGGTGATGAGGATGCCTGGGGAGACCTGGGACGAGCTGTACAGATTCTGGACAATCTTATTGCGGAGGGAAAGGCAGAGCCGATGATTCTCGTGATGCCTAACGGTGTATATTTCAATCAGGCCGCTCCAGGAGTTGCGGTCAATATGTTCCAGCCTACAATGACAAACAGCCGCTCACAGTCCACTGTAGAGGTAGAAGAGAGCTTCCCTGACATCATCAAGTATATTGAGGCTAACTACAGAGTGAAGAAGGACAAGAACAGCCGCGCTGTTGCAGGTCTCTCTATGGGAGGACGCCAGTCAGCAGCATTGTCGAGAAAGTATCCCACAATGTTCGGATATGTAGGTATGTTCTCAGGCGTTGTACCTCCAGAGGAGAATGACAAGGCTCTCGAGGCTGTGTTTGCAGCTAAGCCAAAGCTCTACTGGATCGCTTGCGGCAAGACTGACGGAGTGATGAAGAACTCCCTCCTTCTTAAGGAGTACTGCGAGGAAAAAGGTTATCCGGTTTCATTCTACGAATCAGAAGGCGGCCATATCTGGCGCAACTGGAGAGAATACCTTACTATCTTCGCTCAGAAGATCTTCAAATAAACTCCTTAAGGACATACAGTGCAGGCAGTGCACGGTGTGATTCATTATCCCAAAGGCCTCGATTGACCCACCCTGTAAGGACTGAGCAGTCGGGGCCGTTTCCATTTTCTTCAGGGAACCACCAGTAAAGCCCGTTCACATTCGGATGTTTCTTGAGTTCCTTGATAAGGTCTTTGGCAAAGGCAGCCTGTCCCTCAGGGGAAACCGGCCATTGAGATGAGAAATCATAGATTGTTCCCTGACCCAGCGGTGGCTGCCATTGATAATGATAGGCAGTCTCGACAATCTGTACCTTCTTGTCTGGAAATTCATCGGCAAGAAGGTCGAGAGACTGAGAAAGCACTGATAATGAATTATGCCATATAGGATAATATGAGAGACCGATGATATCATAATCCACACTAGACAGACGGCTGTATATATCCTTGAGTGTCTGAGGTTCACCGGAACGTTCTGTGTGAATTATGATCTGCGCTTTCGGACATACCTCACGACAAGCCTTTGAAGCCTGCTGAAGGAAAGCTATGAAACGGTTCCAATTCTCAGCAGGAGAATCACTGTAACATCGGTTGACCCTCGAATTACGATTGACCTCCGCACTCCAGAGCATTCCGTATGAGACTTCATTGCCAGGCTGAATGAAATCTGGGGCGGCTCCGGCATCCACAAGTCTCAGAAGACATTCCTTTGTATACGTATATACCTTATCATACAGCTCAGTTTCATTCAGGGACGCCCATTGAGCCGGAATCCATTGATTCGAAGGATCAGCCCAAGTATCGCTGTAATGGAAATCAAGCATCAAGGCAAATCCTTCATCTTTTATACGTTTGCAAAGACGCACTACATAGTCAATGTCCTGACATACCTGGGCATCTGTTCCTCCGTCAGGATTGGCTCGCTTAGGATCCACGAAAAGACGTACCCTCTGAGCATTCCAGCCGACCTCCTCACTCTTCATATATTTCAGCACATCGGGAATCTGGCGGCCCTCAGTGTCGTAATATGGTACTTTTTTATCCTCATAGCTCTGCAGCACAGATATATCCCCTCCCAAGAACATTCCTTCTGTTTCCGGACGCTCCTCAGGCTCCGGAATATCAGCAGGTGGGACAGGGTCACCATTATTACAAGCCGCAGACAGGAACACTGTCAGCAGCAGGAAATTAAGAATTCTTGATATTGACATAATCATTTATTTCCATATTTCTTTACACGCTCGTCATTTATGCGGCCGGACCAGTTCAGGCCGTAGGCGAAGTCGTAGACGTTGCCGTCTGCGTCAACATAGCATTCCATATCGAACGGTACGTCTTCCATCTGGAGTTCCACTGTCTTCATATTCGCAGGGAGCTGCATAGGAAGGAGGGCCGAAGGCTCCACCGCTCCGCTTATAAGTTCAAGGAGAGCCTGGTTCTGGCAGCCGAAGCTTACGAGGATTGCATCCGAATAAGGTTCGAACTCCGGAACAAACGGCTTGCCTGTGCTGATGACAGTAACAACAGGTTTGTCACCCATTGCAGCCTTTGTGTCGATCACGGCCTGAAGGTCTGACTTATTGGCTGTCTTTACAGACTTTCCTTTATAAGACCTGTTTACGAACTTCTCAAGGCGGTCTCCACCGGCAATAGAGACCTCGCGGGCAGACTCAGCAGTGTAGTCATTGTACTGAAGACTGATTGGAAGATAGCCGTTGCCCCCCTTCTTCACATCTTCAACGCTGTAACCTGCACCTGATGCCGGTGCATCGATTACTACTATGGCAAAGTCAGCCTCAGCCGGATCAGCTACCGGTTCATAATACTTTGACAACAGTTCCAGAGCGAATGTATCCTCCCATCTTTCAGGAGTCACCATACCGAAGAAGTTGACAAGCTGTGGAAAATAACGTTGCGGAACATAGACCTTAGATTTAGCCTCAGCCGCCTTCATTGGAAGTACATTGTCAGAGTTCTTGATCATTACAACTGACTTGAGCTGTGCCTGATAGCCCTTTTCCATATATTCAGGCTTGCCTACAGTCTCTGCTGAAGCTGCTGGATCAAGGTAAGGATTCTCAAAGAGACCTGTACGGAATGAATTCATAAGGAGGCGCTTTGCAGACTCCTTGAAACGCTGGTCAGCTGATTCTTTACCGAACTCGTCCACCCACATCTGATAAGCCTCGAGCACAGGACCCTTGTCATTATTGCCACCGAACTGGTCTACTCCTGCCTTGAGGCACTCATAATGTCTCTGTGCGACAGTCAGTTCCTCCACTCCCCAGCACTTGCCGTCGAACTTGTCAATGCCCATATTGTCATAAGTGATGTTCCAATCTGTACATACCACTCCGTCATAAGCATATTTCTCGCGCAGAAGATCTGTAATGATATATTTGCTGTAGCTGTTGCCCACATTCCTGCCCGAGGGGTCTATACCGGTAGATATAGTATAATATGGCATTACTGCTGAAGCCTTGCGGGTAGCTCCTTTTAGTTTGAATGCCCCCTCTGTGAATGGCTTGAGGTGAGTCTCGAAAGCTCCTCCCGGATAAACAGCGTATTTTCCATAATTGTAATGTGCATCGCGGCCAGCTTCCTCTGGACCTCCGCTCGGCCAATGCTTCACCATTGCATTGACACTCTTATAGCCCCATCCATCTGCGATTTCATCCTTGCCGTCACTTGTCTGGAAGCCGTCCACATATGCACGTGCCATATCAGTAGCAAGTTCAGGACTTTCACCGAATGTTCCGTAGAATCGTGTCCAGCGCGGCTCTGTGGCAAGGTCAATCTGCGGCGACAGTGCTGTAGCAATACCGAGTGCGCGGTACTCTTCAGCAGCAATACGGCCGAACTCCTCCACAAGAGCAGGGTCAAAAGTAGCTGCAAGGCCAAGGGATGTAGGCCAATGAGAAATCTCTCCACCAGCGCCATAATTGTATTCGGTAGTCGCAGATGTCTCGTGACGAGGGTCAGAAGATGTATTCACCGGCACTCCGTGTCCCATACCTTCCACCAAGGCCTGCATATTATTGTTCCATACAGCAGCTACAGCAGGAGATTCGACCGTGGTGACCAGTACCGCCCTGAGATTGTCCTCAGTAAGGAACTTCTTCTGAGCGTCGGAAAGGTCGGAAGGCGCGGCACCGCTCTGTGCATATGGCTTGCCGTCATAAGTGGCTCCGCCAAACATTCCTCCTCCGGAAGGGACTGACTGATGCGAGCTGTAAAGCATCATTCCAGCAATCTCCTCTATAGGAAGACGTGAAGCAAGATCTTCAGCTCTTTCTTCCGCAGAAAGTCTCCAGTCCTCATAAGGCTCTAGGGTTCCGTTACGGTTCAGGTCCTTGAAGGCATAGCCGTCGACTGTAAGCAGAGTTACTCCCGATCCAGGAGCATAAGCAAGTGTCCGGCCCTTCTTCTGAGTCACAAGATTATAGCCGTTATCTGTCTTGACCTCACTCCAGCGCGGCCCGCCGCAAGAAGCCAGCAGCATTATGGGTAATGCAAATAGAAACTTGGTTCTCATATTTTAGTCTATTTAAGGTTGAATCCGCTTATTTCCACATCAGGGCGCTCTCCCCTTGTGTCCTCATCCTTGAACGAGATGGTGATTTCCTTCTCTTCTCCAGGCATCAGCGCTATGTAGTTATCCGAGTAATATGCAGGGAGAATACGCTCACCTGTCTTCTTGCCATAAAGTTTCAGACGGATCATCAATGCAGGGATGTCTGTGCTGTTCTCAAGACGTACTGTCGCTGTCCATCTGTCACCATCCTTCCTGATTGATGTATCTGCCTTAACACTTGTCAATGGAAGAGAATGCAGCTGATGGAGATTGCCGTCCTCCTTGCCCAGGCAATAGAAGTTGTCAGCAAGCAGCCTGTCTCCCTGAGTGAGTCTGAGCTTTATGTAATATACATCCGACAGTTCTGGAGAATCAAAGGCAAGTCCGCAGAGCGGAACAGTCGTATCCTCCTTGCTGTCAAGGTCTGCACTTGTCTGGTACACGACTTTTCCATCGTAATTGACTATCATAGCCTCAGCCTTTAGGCCGTTCTGATCCATTGCATTGTTATTCACGACTTCCACCTGTCCCGAAACCGGATTCCACTGAATGCGGATAGGGGCAGAAGCCTTCTTCGCTCCGAAGTAGGCAGCAGTAGGCTCGAAATAGTAGTCATAGGTCTGCCATACCATAGACGGCCAGCAAGAGTGGCTCATCCATATGATCAGACCCTTTCTGTTCCAGCTTCTTGACTCGTACATAGCGCGGTAGCCGTTATAATTGATCCACTGCGCCCATTCTGTAAACTCCTTCAAGTCAGAAGCTTCGCCGAATGCTGTCTGTAGCATTCCATTGAATGTGGCACAGCTCTGAGCATTTTCGAGTGTAAAGTCGTGGACTCCCCATACGCTGTTCTGAGGCCATTGATTTTCTTCAGAAAGCATCCTGCTCATACTTTCATATGTCATAACGTTCGGCATACCTCTCTCACTGTGGAGACGGTCCTTGCCACGCTCGGCAGCAAAATACTCATTGACCGGAAGTGCCCTGTACGGACCGTGGCCGCTGACAGGACCTGAGGCAGAGTTAGAAATATAATGAAGTCCCGGATGCAGTTCTGCAACAAGGCGCCTCAACTCATCATCCAATGTCTGCGGAGGGTTTCCTTCGTTACGTCCACAGTAAAGACCGATGGAAGGGTGATTACGGATCTTCCTGACGTAATCCACTGCATTGGCAGCAAACATACTTTCATTGAAAGGATCCGGTCCGTCATAAGGGTTTGCAAGCCAGAAGTCCTGCCATATCATCACTCCGTGTCGGTCACAAGCCTCGTAGAACTCCTCATCGCCTGTCATACCCACCCAGTTACGGATCATAGTGAAGTTCATATCTGCGTGGTAAGCAACAGCTATGTCGTATTCACGTGCGCGATAGTTGAGATTGATCTCAGGGAAGCCCCAGTTACCGCCGTTGGCGATGAGTCTTCTGCCATTTATGAAAATATCAAGAATGCCGCCTTCCATCGTATATGTCATCTCACGGACACCGCTCTTGACCTTCTTCACATCAGATATCTTTCCATCAGTCACAAAAGCCACCTCCACATCATAAAGATGAGGCTCTCCATAGCCCTTAGGCCACCACAGCTGCGGATTGTCAAGTCTTACAGGAGTCATTTCCACATCCTTTGTCTGACCGGCTGCCAGGATCACATCACTGCTGAAGGCAAGAGGACCATATTTCACCTGTATTGTACCTGCAGTCGCAGACTCATTATGATTTGTCAGGGTGATTGTCGGCTTAATGTCGGCATATGAAGTCTCAGGAAGAGGGATATCAGTGTCGAAGAACACGTCATCCACTGTCACTCCACCATCGTGAGAAGTGATGTAGACGTCATTCCAGATACCGATGTTACGACCTCTTACGGTAGGGATCCAGTCCCAACCGATAGTTGCGTGGAATGTAGGATTGTCTCCTCCGATTTCACCTCCGTTTACATCGGCGCTCTGCCTTGTCTGTTCCTTTATGATGCCAGGGTTGTCATTTCTGTATATCCTTACGGCGAGGGCATTGGTTTCACCTGCCTTTACAAGCGAGGTGATGTCGAATTCTCCCCTTATATATGATCCCTCTATTCTGCCGGCCTGCTTTCCGTTGACGAACACATCTGCCTTCCAGTTGATTCCGTCGAAGTTGAGCATTATGGTCCTGCCGGCAAAGTCCTGCGGAACCTCGAACTCGTTGCGATACCAGAAATCCGAATTGAACCAGGATTCAGAGATCTGAAGCTGGTCATCATCATAACGGATATCTGCAATTGTACCTGCATTGTAATACGACGTAGCCACTGTGCCCGGTACGGTAGCAGGAATCCACTCCTTATCATCGAAGCCGACTGTCGAAAGCGCATTGCCATCCGCTTCTGTCTGAGGAGCCCTCTGGATCTTCCATCCGCCTCTTGTCAGATTGAGCTTTCCGCCTTCAGCCGGAGCCTGTGCCTGTGCCCTGAGAGTCACACCTCCAGTTCCATAAACCTCCATCTCGCTGAGAATGATGTGCTTGCCATCGGCTGCTCCGTCAAGAGAAAGACGTACGTATCTTCCTTTGCCTTTGACTGCAATCTCATCCTCACCGGCCGAAAGCACAGCCACCTTTTTCCAGTTCTTCGCATCATCAGATGTCTCGATCGAGCCACCGGCAGGAGGACAGATCCAGTAAAGCTTTATACTGTCAAACTCAGCCTCAGCTCCAAGATCCACATAAATCCATTCTGCATCCGCAGTCTGGCTCATCCAGGCACTGGTGAAATTATGAGAAGGGAGAATGCTCACTTCGGCATCTTCCTTAAGGAAGTTCATCTCTGATATATTCCAGGTCTGTACTGCCGGAGCATCAAGGTCAAAACGGAAATGACGATACTCCTTTCCTTCAGGAAGCGCCACCTCGAAATTAAAATTCCTACGGCTTTCCATCTTACGGATGTATTCCTTCATTTCCTCTGTCATCTGGGCATTTTTCAGTCCTGACGCCACAGCAACATTCTGAGATCCACCTCCTGACCCCATCACTACACGTGCCTGTCCCGGAAGATTTGCGCCACGGAATGACTCAAGTTCATCCCAGGAAAGTCCATCAACAGATGCCGATACCTTCACACTCCAGCCTCTTGCAGCATCCAGATCACAAATAGCAGTACCGTTCAATGAAAGTATATCTGCATCCGTACCTTCGCCATTGATCTGAAGAAGAAGATATGCACCATTACCACCCTCTACGCTGATATTGGTAGTATTGTCATCAAAAATCTTTTCCTTATCCCGCTTTGCGACAGGGCCCTTATGAGTAAGCACATCGATATGATAAGGCATCCGGTCAAGAACAATTCCATCTGTGGCAAGATGTCCGGTAAGGTTATAATCATAACTTGAAGAATGGTAAGCCGCACGATGAAGTGCAAGGTTACGATATTCTCCAGCTGTCACCATCTCAGGACCGGCGTAATCATCTGCCTTTCCAGGATACTCTCCAATACCTCTGGTGTACTCTGCGGAAGGATTTCCTGCACATCCGCATATACCGAGAAGCATAATAACCGAAGAAAATAGTTTTGTTCTCATAATCTGATCTGTATTCGCATTTTTGCGAAATTAAGCATTTTTCATCACACATATTTGCATATTCCGTCATTTTATTTCCTATTTGTTCATATCAATGCTGTCTGACTGGCTAAATAAAGAAATCTACCTATATTTACGATATAAAACCATTAAACACATTTATGAAACACTACACAACCATTCTTGTCTGCCTTGCCGGACTTGCCATTCTGACAAGCTGCGGCAGTGCAATGACACCACAGGACAGACTTACTGTCAATGACAAAAAGATCAATGAAATCATCGCTCAGATGAGCCTTGAAGAAAAGGTGGAAATGCTCCACAGCAAGACCAATATGTCTTCCGAGGGTGTTCCTCGTCTTGGTATCCAGGACATCAAGTACACCGACGGTCCTTTCGGTATCCGTGAGGAGAACGGTGACGGCTTCCGTCCACTCGGCTGGACCCTCGACTCAGCTACATACTTCCCTACCGGTTCTGCACTCGCTGCTACCTGGTCAAAGGAAATGGCATACAAAAACGGTTGGGCAATGGGTAAGGAAGGCCGTCTCAGAGGAAAGGACATCATCCTCGGCCCTGCTATCAACATCCAGCGTCTCCCTGTAGGCGGCCGTACTTATGAGTATCTCTCAGAGGATCCTGTTCTCGCAGCAAGACTTTCTGTAGAGTACACCAAGGGTTCACAGGACGCAGGTACAGCTGTATGTCTCAAGCACTATGCACTCAACAACCAGGAAACCAACCGTGGTAGTGTAGACGTAATAGCCGACGAAAGAACAATGCGCGAGATCTACCTCAAGCCATTCGAGGCTGCTGTTAAAGAAGGTGGCGCTATGTGTATTATGCCTGCCTACAACAAGGTAAACGGTTACTATTGTTCAGAGAACGCACACCTTAACAACGAGATTCTTCGTGACGAGTGGGGCTTCAAGGGAATGACAGTTTCTGACTGGGGTGGAACTCACAGCACAATGGGAGCTGCTCTCGGCGGACTCTGCGTGCAGATGACAGGTGACAACTATTTCGGACAGGCACTTATCGACTCGGTAAGAAACGGTGCTCTTGACGAGGCTGTAGTGGACGCAAAGGTCCGCGAAATCCTTCGCCTCCGTTTCGCCATCGAGCCTGTTCCAGAGGACGTTGCAAACACAATTATGACATCACAGCCCGAGACTCAGAAGATCGCTTACGAAATCGCTCAGAAGTCTATCGTCCTGCTCAAGAACGAGACAGGTAACCTTCCTATTGCCAAGGACGTAAAGAAGATCGCCGTAATCGGCCAGAATGCTGTCCTCACAACAGCAGCAGGAGGTATCGGTGCTGGTGTAAAGACTCTGTATGAGATCTCACCTCTCGAGGGTATTCAGGCAAGAGCTGCCGAGGCTGGTATCGAGGTGGTTTACGCACCTGGTTACAAGAACTATCAGATGAGAATGTGGGGCCGCGGACCTGCAACTCCAAATCCACTTGTTGCAAACTCAACCGACGAGCCAGCGGATCCTGCTCTTCTTGCAGAAGCAGTTGCTCTCGCAAAGGAGGCTGATATGGTTATCTTCTTCGGTGGTACCAACAAATCTATCGAGACTGAGGGTAGCGACAGAAAGAACATCGACCTTCCTAACGGTCAGAACGAAGTTATCAAAGCTCTCTATGAGGCTAACCCTAACGTGGCTACAGTTCTCATCTCAGGTGGTCCTACAGACCTTCGTTTCCTTGAGCCATATTCTCCGGCAATCGTTCAGGGCTGGTGGAACGGTCTCGAAGGAGGTACAGCACTTGCTGAGGTTCTCTTCGGCGACATCGCACCTTCAGGTAAGCTTCCATTCACATTCCCTAACAAGCTCGAGGATTCGCCTGCTTATGCACTCGGCGTATTCCCTGGCAAGAGCGCAGGCGAGGACCTCTTCACCCTCCGATACCGTCTCGATGCTACAGGTTATACTCCTGAGCAGATCAGAGAGTACATCGAGAATCTTCCTAAGCCTGTTTCTGAATACAAAGAAGGTATCTTCGTAGGTTACAGATGGTTCGAAACCAAGGAAGTTCCTGTAATGTATGCATTCGGTCACGGTCTTTCATATGTTGACTTCGAATACGGAGCACTCAGCTGCAAGCGCAAGAAGGACAATATCATCGTAACATTCGACCTCAAGAACCTCGGAGATATGGAGGCTGACGAGGTGGCTCAGCTTTACGTGAAGAGAATTGATTCTAAGGTAGAGCGTCCTCTTAAGGAGCTCGAGGCATTCGACAGAATCTCTCTCAAGGGTGGTGAGACCAAGACAGTTACTCTTGAGTTCCCTGTAAGCGAACTTGCGCACTGGGATATGGAGACAAACGGCTGGGTGCTCGAGCCAGGTAAGATCGAGATTCTCGTAGGTTCTGCATCAGACGACATCCGTCAGAGCATCCAGACAGAGATCTAGACAACGATTCACAAAATATTGTGCACCAAGACATTAAATAAAACGCCTGCTATACTGCAGGCGTTTTTATTATGCCAATAAGATTCGACTACTTCAGATTCTTTACAAGGAAATCGACAGTGATGTCAACTACTTTCTGCATCTCCTTAGAGAACATATGGTCAGCAGCGTGAAGGATGTGAAGTTCGCTGCCAGGCCAGATGTTATGGTATCTTTCGCCATAAGTATAAGGTACGACCTGATCACCTGTTCCGTGAATTATGCAGGCCGGCCCTGTATATTTCTGTGCGGTCTCGTAGATAGGGAGACTGAAGGCTGTCTTGATGTATTCCCTGCCAAGTTTCTTATCTCCGAAAAGCTGCACATATTCAGGCGGATCGAGAGGATTGTAACGAGCTCCCATAGTATTTCCACGGATAGCATCGTCTCTGAGGACTGCAGCCGGAGCAAGGAGGACTACACACTTGATATTGTCAGCTCCGAGATCACCTGCCGTCATTGAGGCTACGACTCCACCTTGAGAATGCCCGGTCATTGCGACCGGACCTGCAAACGGAAGGGATTTCACATATTCATACACCAGCTTGGCATCCTCTATTTCATTAGGAACGGTCATCCCGCTGAAAGGGCCTTCACTTTCACCGTGCCCGTTGAAGTCAAACTTTATGGAGGCGATTCCGTTCTGAGCCAGTTTGTCTGCTGTCAGTTTCTCAAGCATTCCATCTTTATTCCCCATAAATCCGTGCATAAGAATGACTAAAGGGCATTTTTCACCTTCGGCAATACCATCAGGAGTCTGAAGTACAGCGGAAAGGTTGCCTACAGAGCCCTGGATGGTGATTTTTTCAGTCTTTGCATAAGCCTGCGCAGCACCTAACATCAGTGCCGCACAGATAACATATTTTAACATTTTCATAATAGTTCAACAGATTCCTCGACTCACTTCGTTCGCTAGGGATGACAACAAGTCGGATTATTTAAAGAGTCTTGGTGCAAGGTCGTAAAGATTCTGTCTCCAGGCTGTCCAGCTGTGACCACCAGGAACATCATTGTATTCATATTTGATTCCTGCCTCATCAAAAAGCTTGAGGGTTTCCCGGCAATTGTTATACGCGATATCAGACTGACCTCCCTGGGTGAAGACCAGAAGCTTGAAATTCTTATTGTAACGGTCTGCTTCTTTCTTGAGGCGTCCACGCTCATACTCATATACCTCCTTATTGCCAGGAGCAAAGCTTGAACTGAGCACCCATACATAGCTGAACATTTCAGGATTATTCAGAGTCACCTCAAGAGTCTCCATACCACCCATTGAAAGGCCAGCCATTGCCCTGTTTGCCTGATCGGTATAAACTCTATAATTATCTTCGATGAAAGGAATGATGCTGGTGATCATATCTTTGGCGAAAAGAGGAACTTCTGCCATCATATCTCCTCCCGGAACCTCGATTGTTCCGTTAGGCATTACTACTACCATCGGCTTCATCTTGCCTTCCGCCATAAGATTGTCAAGGATAAGGCCTGCAGCACCTACGCCCGGCCAGGAATTATCCGTATCTCCGCCTCCGTGAACAAGATAAAGAACCGGAAGAGTGTCAGTAGATTTCTCATATCCGGCCGGAGTCCATACGTGAAGACGACGCATTGTTCCGAGGGGATCTGACCAATAAAATCTCTCAGCCACAGCACCGTGAGGCACATTCTTCATTGCAAAGAATTCGTCACCCTTTGGTGCTACGGTCAGAAGTGCAGATGTCTCACCTGCATCAGGAGCTTTAGGATCATAAACATTCATACCATCCACTACGAATCTGTATCGATATATGCCTTCGTCCATCTTTGCAAGCCTTCCCTTCCATACACCATTGTCCTGTTTAGTGAAAACTGCCGGCTTGTCCCAAGGGAGATCACCCATAACAGCCACTTTCTGAGCATTTGGGGCATATATCTGAAAAACAACTGAATTATCCGGCAGGATGACTGTAGAACGAAGAGTATCATTCGGAGTCGGCTGACGAAACCATCCCTGGGCCTGGGATGCTGCCGCAAACGAAAGAATTGCGGCTACTATAAGAATAATCTTTCTCATAAAACCATTGTTTGTCTTTAGTGTTATGCAACAAAATTAAGCAAAACACAGTTCTGAGTCATTACATTATCGTTCATTTATGTTTTCTATTTGTTCACCGGCAGGAATTTCTACCACAAAAGATACTGAAACTATAATAAAAAACGTATATTTGACTATCAAAGAACTACAGATATGAAATCATTGAAAATCTTCACTGCCGCAGCCTTATTGACGGCCGGCATATCCGCACAGGCCCAGGATCTGGTCATCAGAATCGATGATATGGGTGCCTTGCATTCAGTAAACGCAGCCAGCATCGACACATACAAGAACGGTATTGCCACCTCCGTGGAGGTACTTGCTGTAGGCCCCTGGTTTCCGGAAGCGGTCAAGATGCTGAAAGAAAATCCGGGACTAGACGTCGGAATCCATCTTGCCATAACCAGCGAATGGGAGAATGTGAAATGGAGGCCATTGACTCATTGTCCATCCCTTGTGGATGAAAACGGCTATTTCTTCCCTATGATGGGACGTAACCCGGCGTATCCGGGACAGTCGGTCATTGAAAACGCCTCAAGATTCGACCTCAAGGAGATCGAGCAGGAATTCCGTGCCCAGATCGAGCTTGCTTTGAAGAACATCCCACAGATAAGCCATATTTCCGGGCATATGATGTCCACAGGATTCAGTCCTGAGGTTCTTGAAATCGTTCAGAGACTTTCCGAAGAATACGGACTGCCTTCAATAGACAGAGCTGGTGCAGGAGAACAATACGAATTCACATATGTAGGATTCACCGGGCCTAAAGCCACTACCGAGGAAAAGATCGCAAGCTTCATCAAGACCTTGAACAAGATGGAGAAAGGCAAACGTTATCTGTTCCTCGAGCATCCCGCATATGATGACTCGGAGATGCAGACTGTAATGCACGTCGGATATGAAAACGTAGCAATTGACCGTCAAGGAATTACAGATCTTCTGAAAAGTCCTGAAGTAAAGAAGGCAATCGAAGAAAGAGGCATCAATCTCATTGACATCAACTATCTTACAAAACAGCTTCCGCGTGCAGAGGCATCGGCCAAGATGAAGAAAGCCGCGGAAAAATACCTTGCTGCTGTGACAAAGGAGAAGCAGGATCTGCACAGTATAATGATACTGAAGGACGGCAATGTCATTTATGAAAAGTGGATGGGTGATGGAAAGGAAAACGAGCCTCATATCCTGAACTCCGTCAGCAAGACATTCACTTCAATGGCAGTCGGATTCGCCATTTCCGAGGGCTACTTCAAGCTTGAAGACAAGGTGGCGGATATTTTCCCTGAATATCTTCCGGAAAAACCGGATGAGAATCTTCTGGCAATGACCGTAAAGGATCTTCTTACAATGAATTGCGGCCACAGTACCGACCCGACACGCCTTGCGTGGTCATCAGAGGAAGACTGGAGAAAAGTATTTCTTTCACATCCTGTAACACATAAGCCTGGAACAATCTATTGTTACAACAGCCTCGGAACCTATATGCTTTCTGCCATCGTCCAGAAATACACAGGGGAAAAGCTCACAGACTATCTCTATCCAAGACTGTTCAGACCTCTTGGAATCAATAATGTAAGCTGGGCGGAAAGTGCTCAAGGCATCAACACTGGAGGATGGGGGCTTTATCTCAAGACAGAGGATCTGGCCAAGATGGGTCAGATGCTGCTACAAAAAGGAAAGTTCAATGGAAGACAGATTGTTCCACAATGGTGGGTAGAGGAAGCTTCATCCGCTCAGGTTCAAAGTGTTATGGCAGGCATCAACTCAGATATGATCCCGCAGCTCCCAAAGAATATCGTCAAGACCAGCGACTGGCTCCAAGGCTACGGCTACCAGATGTGGAGATGCCGCAATAACGCCTTCCGCGCGGACGGAGCCAACGGTCAATATATCATAGTGATACCGGATAAAAATGCAGTGGTGGTGACCACTGCGAATATCACGGATATGCAAGGAGAGATCAATCTGATCTGGAAACATATCCTTCCGGCACTATAGGATCCGTTCAATCCATAAATAATATTACGCCACGACAGCATAAGCGCCTGTCCGTGGCGTATTTTCGTTGGTATCAGACATCACCATTGCTTCATAGAGATGAAATTCCGGCGATGCCATTTCTTTATATATCTGTTGCTCATCGAATGAGTCAAAGCTGAATCTGCGGTCTGCACGCTCTCGTGCTGAAGAAATTGCCTGAGATGGATTCTGTAGATAATCCTCGATGAAATTGCTCATTGCAGTCATTTTTAAGGGTTCATATTATTCTTGTGAAATGCCCTTTTTCATATGACGTGCCAAACCTCAATGATTCTGAAAATATTTGATAGATTCTTACATCGCTGCGCTCCTCAGAATGACAGGCTGAGGATTATTGCAGCGTGATGTATCTTCTGAGTATTATTCCCTTCTTATCGGTCTCGATGATGAACGGCAAGGATGAAAGGTCGAAGCTGTCGAAAAGACGGCTTGCCAATGCCGGATCAGAAGTCACAATACGGTCGACATTGACCATCAGGATGCGATAGCGGGAATCCTCGGCCACCAGCCTTCGTGCTGCCGCCTTCTCCGCATCACATATATTGCAACCTTCAGTATAGAAAATTATCACATTCTGTCCGCCACGTAGCTTGGAAAGTTTGAATTGACCGGTCTTGATCTTTTTTCCGTGCCTGAGAAGATCACCGGGAACTTTAAGGTCAGAAATTCTGCTACCAGGGACAGCCTTGGAAAGCAGGTCATCCATAATCTCTGCAAAACCGATGATCTTCAGCGAATCGTCCTGAGATTTCCACAGATCGGTCCTTCCGGAAATATAGTTATCGATCAGATATTTCATTCCTTCCTTCGACTCTTCACCTGATTTTGGAGCAAGATAATATAGGAAATCGCCCATAAATTGGCGGAAGATCGTCGTATCTCCGGCCTGAAGGGCAGAAACCGCCATATGATCGGCTGCAGCTTGAACACTTGCAGAAGGAGATTCTCCCTCCGAAGGCCGGAACAATGTCATCAACTGATCGAAATAAGCCTCCGACTCCGGCCTTCCATATTCCAGATCGGGAGATGCAAAGACTTCGTTCAGCATCATCGACAATGCCGATGCATTGAGATTTCGTCCTTTTATGATTCCGTCCGGTCTGATAAAGAAAAGTCTCGGAGTCTGAACCACTCCGTATTTACGCTGAAAATCAGAATCGAGGGTAGGATCCCACATATGGAATACCCTGGAATTCATAGGATTCACATCAAATCTATCAGCTACATATCTTTCCCAAGCCTCCTTGTCATCACCGGTATAGACCGCATAAAGTTCGATAGGATAATCATCTGTCTGAAGGAGATTGGCAAGGAGGATCGTCTCCAGTTTGCATTTTGCGCAGCTATGATCATAGAAGAAGATCACCTTATGCCTGTCTCCCTTTTCCGCATATTTTCTTCGGTCTGTAAAAAGTCTGAGTGTATCACCCTGGAGGGTCTCCATAATAAGCTCCGGAGCTTTCTCCCCTATCAGCGACTGTCTGTTGAACTCAGCAAAGAACCTGGCGCTGAGAAAATCCATATCGTTTCCGATGCTGACCTTGCCCGGAGCGAACCATCTGTCATAAATATGTATGGCCACAGCCTCCGCTCCCATCACAGGAGAGCCCAGATAATGATCATATATCCTCAACGCCACTGCCTGACGCACAACAGAATCGGAAGCCGCCTCGATCATAAGGTCAGCCTCTGCCTTCTGCACATCAATGCTTTCATATTTGAGAAGTTCGAAATATTCGGTCAATCTTTCTTCCAATGCCTCAATCTTCGCAGAATCAAGCTGTTGGGCATCAAGAACAAGATCCACCGACATTATAGCCAGAAGCAGAATGATATATTTTATGATTCCTTTCATCGGTTAAAGCTGCACTCCTTCAGGAACAAAAAGCGATGTGTCACCACCGTGCTTGAGCAGATCACGGACAGCAGTAGAAGAAATATGGGCAAACTCCTGAGCCGTAGGAATGATGATGGTCTCGATATCCGGAGCCAGCTTTCGGTTCGCATCAGCAATTGACCTTTCAGTCTCGAAGTCGATCATATTCCTGACTCCCCTGACAATATGGTTTATGCCCAGTTCGCGGCATTTATCTATAGTCAGATTGTCGTATTGGATTATACTCACTCCTTCAAGTCCTTCTGTAGCCTGACGGATTATGTCGATCCTCTTCTCATTCGGAAAGAATCCTCTCTTGTCGATATTGACGCCTACAGCTACCACCACCTCGTCGAACATTGTCAATGCTCTTTTCAATATGTTCAGATGGCCTGCGGTAAAAGGATCGAATGATCCCGGAAATATTGCTTTTCTTACCATACTCAAGTTTCGCAAGTGATAAATTATTGATATATTGAAGATTGGTGATACTTGCGAAACTTTTACCCACCGCACCTTCTTTATTTACGTTACCTTTCCCCTAAATCCCCTTTCTCGGAAAGGGGACTTAATATCGACCTGAAGGTCTCAAAATAAGGTACTTCCGCACTGGCGAAAGTTAAGTTACCATATTAATTTAAATCAAAAGCACAAAAATGGCCTTATTTGTTCTTTTAGCATCTGTTTTTAACTTCGAAAGCACAAAAACGAACGATTCTGTGCTTTCAAAGCTGCCAATTTACCGGCTGTCGTCCCCTTGATGCCAATATATTGTTCGCCTGCGAAAAATGTCTGCATCCGAAAAATGCTCCTCGCGCCAATGGAGACGGGTGCGCGGCCTCGAGGACAAAATGTCTTGAACGGTCGATCAGATCGCGTTTGCTGCGGGCAAAGTTACCCCAAAGCATAAAGACCACACCCTCACAATTATCTGATATATACCTGATTACAGCATCAGTAAATTCTTCCCACCCGATCTTTCCGTGAGAAGCAGCCTCACCGCAGCGGACTGTAAGGATGGCATTCAGAAGCAGGACTCCCTGACGAGCCCAGCTTTCCAGATTCGGATAGCCGCTCATACGGATTCCGAGATCAGACTCTATCTCCTTGAAGATATTCTTCAGAGAAGGAGGTGCAGGCATATCATCAGGTACGGAAAACGAAAGACCGTGGGCCTGACCCTGACCGTGATATGGATCCTGTCCGAGAATCACCACCTTCACTTCAGAGACAGGTGTAAGGTCAAATGCACGGAATATCTGACTGCCTGGAGGAAAAATCTTCTTTCCCTCCGCCTTCTCATTATGCAGGAAACGCACCAGCGATGCGAAATAAGGTTTCTCAAATTCGCCCGCCAATGCGTTTTTCCAGCTCTGTTCTATCTTGACTTCCATAGATTCTTACGTCGCTATGCTTCTCAGAATGCCACATCTATGACATCCTGTATATTCTTGACATAGACAAAGGTAAGCCCTTTTACGTAAATTTCCTTTATATCCTCCACATCTTTTCTATTTTCTTCAGAAATGACGATCGTATGGATACCGGAACGCTTTGCTGCCAGTATTTTCTCTTTTATGCCACCGACAGGAAGCACACGACCTCTGAGAGTCATCTCACCTGTCATAGCGATTCCGCTCCTGACCTTCTTTCCGCGAAAAGCCGAAACCATCGAAGTCACCATCGTGATACCTGCAGACGGTCCATCCTTAGGCACTGCTCCCTCCGGTACGTGTACGTGAATATCCTTTTCCGCAAATTCCTCATAAGTCATACCAGTCAGTTCAGGATGAGCCTTGATATACTGGTATGCTATCTGGGCTGACTCCTTCATCACATCACCGAGATTACCGGTCATTGAAAGGACTCCTTTTCCCTTGCTTACCGAACTCTCGATGAACAGGATTTCACCTCCCATCGCCGTCCAGGCAAGTCCTGTCACCACTCCAGGAGCCTCATTACCCTTCTGCATATCGTGCGAATTGGTCGGAAGACCGAGATATTCCTTCAGATGTTCCTTCTTGATGGTAGCCGGATATTCCTGCTCGAGAGCGATCTTCTTCGCAGTGACACGAGCCACTTTGGCGATCTGCTTTTCCAAGCCACGCACACCAGACTCGTGAGTATATTCATCGATCATTTTCGTAATGGCGCTCTTCTCAAATTTCAACTGTCCCTTCTGAAGACCGTGCTCCTCGATCTGCTTAGGGACGAGATAATTCTTTGCAATCTCATACTTTTCCTCTGCCAGATAACCGCTCACATTGATCATCTCCATACGGTCCTTGAGGGCAGGCTGGATGGTGTCGATACTGTTGGCAGTAGTGATGAACATCACATTCGACAGATCGTAATCTATATCCAGATAATTATCGTGGAATGCTGTATTCTGCTCAGGATCAAGCGCTTCAAGAAGTGCTGACGAAGGATCGCCCTTCATATCCTTGGTAAGCTTGTCCACCTCATCAAGCACAATGACCGGATTCGAGGTTCCTGCACGGTTGATACCGTTAAGGATACGTCCCGGAAGAGCTCCCACATAGGTCTTCCTATGACCGCGTATCTCCGACTCATCGTGAACACCACCAAGGGCAATACGTATATATTTTCGTCCGAGAGCTCTGGCAATAGACTTTCCGAGGCTGGTCTTTCCCACACCCGGAGGTCCGTAGAGACAGAGGATCGGAGACTTCATATCTCCTTTCAGCTTAAGCACAGCAAGGTATTCGATGATTCTTTCCTTGACCTTCTCCAGACCATAATGATCCTCATCCAGCACTTTCTGGGCATTCTTCAGATCGAGATTGTCATTGGACATCTCACCCCAAGGAAGGTCGAGCATAAACTGGATATAATTATACTGGATGCTGTAGTCAGGAGAGCTAGGATTATACCTCTCCAGCTTAGCCATTTCCTTGTCAAAGATTTCCTGAACAGATGCCGGCCAGAGCTTTTCCTCTGCGCGGGCACGAAGCTGCGCGAACTCCTCCACGTCATCCATTCCCAGCTCTTCCTGAATGGTCTTGAGCTGATTATTAAGGAAATACTCCCTCTGCTGCTGATCTATTTCCGTCTTTACCTTCTGGTTGATTTCCTGCTTGATCTTCTGGAGCTCGACCTGAGTATCGAGAACCGACAGAAGCTTCATTGCACGGGCTCTGAGATCACCGTACTGAAGAAGTTCCACCTTGTCCATAAAATTTTCCACTTCGATGGTGGTAGCGATGAAATTGACAAGAAACTCGAAATTATCGATTCCCTTGAGAGCAGAAGCAGCCTCGCGAGGAACGAAGGATGAAGAGCGGATGATGGAAGAAGCCTTCTCCTTCAAAGACTCAGCGATCATCCTGATCTTGACGTCAGTCTCCGGAACAATATCTTCCAGATAACGTACTCTTCCGAGCATATATGGGGCATATTCCACAATCGACTCTATCTCGAATCTCTTGTAACCCTGCAAAATAGCCGTAATGGTACCATCCGGCATTTCCAGTGTCTTTACAATCTTCGCCACTGTTCCATAAGTATACAGGTCCTGCTCACGCGGATCCTCCACAGCAAGGTCGTTCTGCGGAACCGCACCGATGAATGCATTGTTTCGTTCTGCATCCTCGATCAGTCTTATGGATTTCTCCCTGCCGATGGTGATAGGATAGACTGTACCAGGGAAAAGCACAGCATTCCTCAGTGCAAGAATGGGAAGCGAATCAGGAAGAAGAGCTTCTTCTATCTTCATCATTCCCTCTCCCTGCATCACAGGAATCACACTCACCTCCGCTCCAGCAGGAGAAAAAATATCATTCATCAAGTCTTTCATATATTTTACCTTATTTTTCGAAGGACGTGCATTATATGAAATATATGTACACGTTACCCTCCTCCTAAATCCTCCTCCTCGGGAGGAGGACTTGCTATCGCTTCGCTCAAAAGACAAGTATTTTTCAACATCAATAACTTGTCACTTTTTCGAAGGACGTGCATTATATGAAATATATGTACACGTTACCTATAGCTTGTCACTTTTTGGGGGATGGCAGTACATAACTGGGCCATCTGCCAAAATGGCAGTGCAAGTTCCTGATTTTTACCTTATATATATATGGTCAATCTCTATGCCATTGCCAAATATAACAATCTTTATGGCAGAATTTCAATAAAAATTGCTGACAATGAAGTTTTTTCGTTGAATTTTAAGCAGTTGATTTGTCTAATTAAAAAATTCGGACTATCTTTGCGCTTCTATATCGGAAATATTTTTTGATTTATAATAAAAAGAAATAAGTTATGACAAAGGCAGAAATCGTAAACGAAATCGCTAAAGAGACTGGAATCCAGAAGGAGACAGTATCTACTGTTGTAGAAGCATTTATGGAAGCTGTAAAGGGATCACTCGCAAAGGGTAACCCAGTATACCTCCGTGGATTCGGTAGCTTCATCATCAAGCATAGAGCAGAGAAGGCAGCAAGAAACATCACCAAGAATACTACAATGACTATTCCTGCTCACAACATCCCAGCTTTCAAGCCAGCTAAGGTATTTGTAAACGAAGTAAAATAAATATAACAATAATTTTTAAACCCTAAGTATTATGCCAAACGGAAAGAAGCATAAAAGGCATAAGATGGCTACGCACAAGCGCAAGAAGCGCCTGCGTAAGAACAGACACAAGAAGAGAAAGTAATTTTCTCACAGTGTCTGCCATTTTAGCAGTCCGCTAAAGAAGGCTGACCAGGATGGTCGGCCTCTTTTTTTGAAAAAATCTTATCATTGAAATTCCTGATGGAGTCTGAAAAGGATCTGATCGTTGACGTAAGCGCAACGGAAGTCTCGATAGCACTGATGGAGAACCACAGGCTGATCGAGCTGAACAAGGAGTCCAGCCAGGGGCACAGCTTTTCAGTAGGAGATGTACATCTCGGAAAAGTGAAGAAGATTCTTCCTGCCCTGAACGCTGCCTTTGTCGACATCGGAGATGAAAAGCAGGCATTTGTCCACTACCTTGACCTGGGACTTTATTTCAACGCCTTCGACGAGTTCGTAAAGCGTATGAATCCCAATACTGATGCAAAGGGAATATACAAGCACATCAAGCCGGGACCGATCCTTGAAAAGGAAGGCCGCATCGAAAATGTGCTTACTCCGGGACAGATGATCATTGTGCAGATCGTAAAGGAGCCGATTTCGACCAAAGGATCGAGACTGACTGCAGAAATTTCATTGGCAGGACGAAACATCGTACTCCTCCCTTTTGCAGAAAAGGTGAGTGTATCCCAGAAAATCTCCTCAAAGGAGGAGAAAAGAAGACTGGAGACGCTTGTAAGGAGCATTCTTCCAAAGAATTATGGAGCTATCATACGCACGGCAGCAGAAGGCAAGAATGCCGCAATTCTGGATGCCGAAGTGATATCGCTCGTGGAAAAATGGGAGAACTCCTGGAAGAAACTGGCTAAGTCCAAGGATGTGCAGCTGCTGTTCACAGAATACAGCAAGACCACTACCATCCTCAGGGATCTCCTCAACGACTCGTTCAATAACATCTATGTCAATGACGAGAACATCTACGAGGAAACCCGCAAGTACATCTCGCTGATCTCACCGGAGCAGGAGAAGATCGTCAAACTCTATAAAGACAAGACACCGATCTTTGACCACTTCGAAGTAACGAGACAGATCAAGAGTTCTTTTGGAAAGGTAGTTCCGATCAAGCAAGGCGCATACCTTGTGATAGAGCACACGGAAGCACTGCACGTTATCGATGTGAACAGCGGCATCCGTTCCAAGAACAAGGAACAGGAACAGAACACATTCGATATCAACTGCTTTGCAGCCGAGGAGATCGCAAGACAGCTCAGACTTCGAGATATGGGTGGCATAGTGATCGTTGACTTCATCGATATGGACAACAACGAGCACAAGAATGCCCTCTTCAAGAAGATGCAGGAGCTTATGGAGTCTGACAAGGCTAAGCACAATGTGCTGCCTCTGACCAAGTTCGGACTTATGCAGATCACCAGACAGAGAGTACGTCCGGCTACCGAGATCAACACCTCTGAGGTTTGTCCGGTATGCAACGGAACAGGAAAAATCACTTCAAGCGTCGTTATCGATGAGACTATCGAGAGAAGGCTCTCTTACTATGTGACAGAAAAGAAGATCACAAACCTGACCCTCAAGGTCAACCCTATTCTCGGAGCCTACCTCACCAGAGGTATCTTCTCATCGATAGTGGGAAAATGGAAAAAGAAGTACAGATGTAAGATCGAAATCGTGGAAACCACAGATTTCACAGTCTTGCAGAATGAATTTTATGATGAAAAAGGTGGGAAGCTGGATTAGCTTCCCACCTTTTTCATTTATTCTTCTTCAAGGAACTGTGTCATATTCTCAGAATACTTACGCCACTTATCGATCAAGGCCTGCATATCAGCAGGAAGATCGGAGTCGAAACGGATTTCCTTCTTCGTGCTCGGATGTACGAAGCCGAGAGTCTTGGCGTGAAGAGCCTGACGCGGAAGTAGCTTGAAGCAGTTTTCAATGAACTGTCGATACTTGGCATATATGGTTCCCTTACGGATCTCGGAACCATCATAGCGGCTGTCATTGAAAAGCGGATGACCGATCCAATTGAAATGAACACGTATCTGATGTGTTCGTCCTGTCTCAAGGCGGCACTCCACCACAGTAACATATCCGAAACGCTCGAGTACACGATAATGGGTCACAGCGTGTTTTCCGTGATCTCCGTCAGGGAAAACCTTGAACCTCATACGGTCATTAGGGTCACGGCCGATGTTGCCGATGATAGTGCCCTGATCATCCTTCAGATTTCCCCAGACAATTGCTACATAACGGCGTTCGATCGAGTGGACAAAGAACTGTTTGGCAAGATTAAGCTGGGATTCATCATTCTTTGCAACAACAAGAAGACCTGAGGTATCCTTATCGATTCGGTGAACAAGTACGCCCATTCTTTCATCCTCAGCATCAGGTCCTTGAGAGATTCCCAGATGATGAGCCAGAGCGTTGACCAATGTACCTGAGAAATGCCCGTGTCCCGGATGAACTACCATTCCGGCTTCCTTGTTCAGCACGAGCAGATCATCATCCTCATACACTATATTCAAAGGAATATCCTCCGGAAGAATCTCCAGACCGCGACGCTGGTAAGGCATAACGAACTTGACAACATCTCCCGGACGGACTATGTAATTGGCCTTGACAATCTTGTCATTGACCCTTATATATTCGGCCTTTATCGCCAGCTGGATGCGATGGCGAGAGGTATATTCCATATGCGTGGCGAGATATTTATCCACACGCATCGGAACCTGTCCTGAAGAAATATCGAAGCGGTAATGCTCGAACATTTCTTGCTGTTCATCCTCATAAGCCACTTCATCACCGGCCTGTACCGGATCGAAATCCTCTACGGATTCCTCTGAAAAATCATAGAATCTATCTTCGTTCATCACTGTCTGGCTGGTATTCTTTCAGGATCAATCGTCAGATAAAGAGAAACATCATCACCAAGATTCACTGGAATCTCGGAAGCCTCCGGAGACTGTCTGTAGACCATAGCATTAAGGCTGTCATCATAATCCTTGACACTGTCATCAAATCTGAGAGTCTTCACGTTAAGCGATTGTTTGTGAACAAGATCCACAGCAGACATATAACGTTTACCGAGCAAATCTGGAACATATGTGCTTGCCTCTGAATCAGGATTCAATCCAAGTACGAGATCGATGACAGTCTCACTCTCGATCGACACGCCGGGTTCGATCTCACGGTTGCGACGAAGCTGGCGGAGCACATTATTTGTCGCCATATCCTCTACATAGATCAATCTGCCCGGAACGAGTCCTCTGGACTGCAGTTCTGCAAGAGCCTGACGCATTGAAAGGCCTACGAGGTTCGGCATTGTCACCTTCTTCGCATTCAATGCATTGATGGTCAATGATATGCGACGCCCCTCCTTCACCTTAGCTCCAGGGGCAGGATTCTGATCGCGCACTGCGCCCTTCTTCATCCTTTTGACGAATACCGAGTCAGTGACCTCCACCCTCATTCCTGCTTGAGAAGCCACGGCTTCCGCCTCCGCTACTGTCATATTGGAAAAATCCGGAACGACTAGTTCCTGATTATGCTTGGTGACGACATTAAGGAAAATGATTGCACCAGCTATCATCACCACCACCAAGATCACGCATATCAAAAGATTGCGCACTATCCAATGATTGAAAAAGCCTTTCTTCTGTGTCTTTTCTGCCATTTTATCTTACATTTATCAATTCATATGCACGACGGCCGAGTCCTATCTTCTCACCATACTCCACGCCGGCCTGCCAGTTGGTATCAGGGTGAACGATACGGAACTTGTCATCACCCTTGTGATGATGTCCGCATCCGCACTCTTCTGAATGCTCGTGATCCTTGTCTGAGATTGCATTGCCCTTGAGAGAAGGGGCAGCGATGACCAGGTCCGCACACGCGCAGTCAAGAGCAACAGGATCGAATGAAGCCGCGATTCCAATGTCCGGAACAAGGGCCGCATCATTGTGTCCCCAGCAGTCGCAGTTAGGTGAAACATTCATAATGAAGCTGATATGGAACGAAGGCTTGCCGTTTACTACAGCATAAGCATACTCGGCAATCTTGCTGTTGAGCATTTCAGAAGTCTCATAATCCTTCACCACTGCTGCAGACTTCTGGCAGACAGCCACACACTGACCGCATCCGACACATTTATCATAGTCAATGACAGCCTTACGGTCCACCACCTTCACAGCGTCGTGACGGCAATATTTCTCACAGACCTTGCAGCCGATGCAGTTCTGCTCATCGATCATAGGCTGGGATGAAGAGTGAAGTTCGAGCTTTCCTCCGACGCTGGCCGATCCCATTCCAAGATTCTTCAATGCCCCACCGAAGCCGCTCTGCTCGTGTCCCTTGAAGTGATTCATTGAAATCACGATATCAGCATCAGCAATAGCTGCTCCGATCTTTGGAGAAGGACAATATGAACCGCCACACGGAACTTCCTTGTAATCAGTACCTTTAAGACCGTCAGCAATGATTACGTCAGCGTGAGCTCCTATCCTGTTGAAACCATTCTCCATAGCAGCATTCAAGTGATCCACTGCATTTGAGCGTCCACCTGTGTAAAGAGTATTGGAGTCTGTAAGGAAAGGTTTTCCACCGAGAGAACGGATTACATCCACTACGCGGGCAGCATAGTTAGGACGGATATATGCCAGATTGCCAGGTTCTCCGAAATGAATCTTGATGGCAGTGAACTTACCATCGAAATCGATGTCTGCAATACCAGCTCTTCTGATGAGCTTTTCAAGCTTTGTAAGAAGGTCATTTCCAGGAACTGTCCTGAGATCTGTAAAGAATACTTTAGATTTTTCCATAGCTGTCTTATACTATTGGCTGGCCCTCGAACAGAACATTGAAGAGTCCCTGTCCGAGCAAAGCTATGCCGATTATTACCACTATTGCACCTGTGATCCTGCTGATCCACAGTATCGTATTCATTTTGAAGGTCTTGCGGAAACGGCTCAAGAGCCAGGACATCGTAAACCAATAGGTCACAGAACCGCAACTCACCGAGAGGATTATCGGAGCGATGTGCCAATCACGAGGAGCCTCGTTCGCAAGTCCGAAAAAGGCGAAAAGCGTGAACATCACGAAAATCGCCATAGGATTCGAAAGTCCCACAGCCAATGCCTGTCCGAAGTCCTTTGGGGATACGGAGAAGTTTGCATCATCCTTAAGTTTTCTGAACGGATCGGACAGAGCCATACTCAGTCCGACTATTACCAGAACCGCTCCTCCTGTCAGAAGAATGATATTCTGATGATCTTCTATGAATTTCTGTGCGAAGGCAAGGGCAAATATTGCAATGAAGGCATAAATCGTATCCACCACACTTGCACCCAGACCGGACACAAAGCCTGCTTTATGTCCCTTGCTCAAGGACTTCTGTACGACGAGAATGGCTATCGGTCCTATGGGAGCCGACGCACATATCCCCACAAGAAAGCCTTTAAGCATATCTACTAACATAAAACCTACGCTTTTATAAATATCCAATCAGACAAAGGTAGTAATAATTTTCATATCTTTGCGTGAGAATAACTTCGACTGACAATGAAAAAGGAAAATATGCTTCTCTGGGGACTGGTGGCGCTCTTCGCCCTGATGATGTCAGTTCCCTTCATCATACCGCACACCGGTCTTATTGCATTGTTCGGGCTTCTGCCTCTGCTGATGATGGAACGCATTGCCGGCCAGCTCGGCAAGAAGCACATATGGATATACCATTATTGCGCCTTCGTACTCTGGAACACCTTCACAACCTTCTGGGTATGTAACGCCACTGTCGGAGGCGGCATCTTCGCCATATTGGCCAATTCACTCCAGATGTCCCTGGTGTTCGGTCTGTTCAGACTCAGCAAGAAGAAATTCAGCGGAGCATTACCTTATATCTTTCTGGCTGTCACCTGGATAGCCTGGGAGCGATTCTATTTCGATGCAGAAATATCCTGGCCTTGGCTCGTGCTCGGAAACTCTTTCGCACGTTCCACCTGGGCCATCCAGTGGTATGAAATCACCGGCACGCTCGGCGGCTCGCTATGGATATGGGCCACAAACCTGTCGATCTTCGGACTTCTGGTATCGCTTTCAGACGGAAGCTTCTTCTGCTGGAACAACAAGGCAAAGGCAGCAGCTTTCACAGGCCTTATCGCTCTTTTCGCTGCTCCGCTTATCATTTCGAGTGCTATAGGAAACAGATATGAGGATTCGATGAACAAGTCTACTGAAAATCTCGAAGTCCTTATCGTCCAGCCCAACATAGATCCATACAACAAGTTCCAGGCGATGACTCAGGACCAGCAGAACGCATTGCTGGAAAGTCAGATAGTCCCTGCGCTCAGCACCCGTTTCGCTGACAGTACAGCAGCTCCTCTCCTCATCGTAACTCCTGAGACCTTCACCAACGACATTATCTGCGGCCAATACGACCGCAGCCGCACCTGGAGACGCTTCACCGACTTCCTGAGCCATTATCCCGGAGTCAATATGCTTTTCGGTGCATCTTCATACGATTATTTCCAATCTCCTGTAAAGCCATCGCACACAGCCCGTCATCTGAACGACGGTCGCTGGGTCGAATCCCACAATTCAGCCTTGATGATAGACGGCACAGCACGGACCGAAATCTTCCATAAAAGCAAGCTCGTTGTAGCAGTAGAAATGACACCGTATCCGGCAATATTCTGCAAAATAGACGATATGCTCGGAGGAGTTATGGGCCGCTGTATCGGACAGGAGGAAGTGACTCTCCTGAATGTCCGTGGCACAAACGGGCAGAAGATTCCTATCGGAAGCGCAGTCTGTTACGAATCGGTTTACGGAGAATATTACACAGACTACATCCGCAAAGGGGCCAAGGCAATGGCAATCATCACCAACGATGCATGGTGGGGTGACACCCCGGGATACAGGCAGCATCTGAGCTATGCCTCCCTCAGGGCAATAGAAACCCGTCGCGCAATAGCCCGCTGCGCCAATACCGGCATCAGCGCCATCATCTCCCCTTCCGGCGAAATATTACAGCCGACCCCTTGGTGGGAGCCGGCCGTAATCAAAAGCTACATTCCTCTTCGCGACGACATCACATTCTTCGTCAGTCACGGCGATATCACCGGAAGACTCTGCACCTTCCTCTTCCTCCTTCTGCTGATGGCCCTTGGAGTGAGGTTTGTGACGAGCCACTAGCTGCCTAAAAGCAGATATCGTCTTATCTCCTCATCATTCCCGGAGGAGGTCCCATCATACCGCCACGCATTCCACCGCCGGACGGTCCTCCGCCCTGACCACCACGCATTCCGCCAGGGCCGTGTCCACGACGTCCGCCGCCGAATGTTCCGAAACGGTATGTGAACGAAATCACAATATAGCGTCCGAGAGTATTGTTGCGTACTTCCTGATGATAGTTGGATGCATCGGTAACCGAGAGGTTCTTTGCCTGGTTCAGGAGGTCATATGCTCTGAGTGCGAGAGTACAGGTCTTATTGAAAAGAAGTTGTGTGATCTCTGCATTGAGGATGAATTCTGGTTCCTGCTGAGTTGTATACCCGTTGTACCAGTTATAATTAAGGTCGCTGATGATATTCATTCCGAACGGAAGTGTCCAGTTCATTTCAAATGACACATTATTGTTCCAAGTCGCCTTCTGATTAGCTGCATTCATTGTGTACCACGACTTAGACATATTTGTTCGTCCACCAGCCACGAGTTCCACAAAGTCATTGCGGTAGGTCAGGCGAAGCATCTGGGTGATGCCCATTGTCTGAATCCTGTTCCTTGTGAAAGCATCCGTTTTGTCAAGATCAGGAAAATCCTTATGGAAGAGTTCATAATTGAACTCTGCTTTTGCAGGATCATAGTATCTATCTGCTGAAAGCGAACCTGTTCCGATATAGGAAACAGACTGATTGTAACGACCGTTTGTGCTGGACATAATTGAGAAATTCGACAATCCTATAGGCGAGTTCACCATCACACGGGCATTTACATTTCCGTTACCCGAGCTGTTTACAGGGATAGAGTACTGGGTACCAGCCTGATCATACCACTGGGCGTTTGTGATCGAATTCTGGACAAGGCCTCCATTCACGCTTGCATTGATAGAGGTGAAGGTAGTCCTGTTCGTATATCGGAAATTAGCCCTCATATTGTGAGTGAAGTATGGCTGGAGGTACGGATTACCGAGAGAAATGTTCAACGGATTCGTATTGTCCGGAACAGGCATCAGCTGCGATGTCGACGGCTGTGACGAACGACCGTTATAATTGACCATCAGGTTCGAGTTGTCATTGAACATATATCTGATACGGGCTTCCGGAGACCAGTTGATCACCTTGCTGTCATATGACTTGCCGTTGGTCTCGTTATAAGTGTCGGTAGGATTGATCTGGGCTCCGATCTGTGCATTGATCTTCTCCTTCTGCCAGCTGAGGGTAAGGCCTGCTCGCTGATTGATGTAGCGGTTCAGGATAGAGTTTGAATATGTAGGGTCATAATTCTCCATATCATATCCTTCCTCGAATATCTGGGTTCCGTCAGTAGTGCTGCCGATACCGTTATAAGTATACTTGCTGCTCTTGCTGACGTTCCACGAATACTGGTAACTAGCTTCAAGGAAGAGGGTCTTGGCCAGAGGCTCAGTGTAAACGAGACGACCGCTCAATGATGAGTTCTTTGAGAGCTGGTCAAATACCTGATTCACGATATCATTTTCATAGTTGCCGTCCTGATCGAAATCCGTCTGGGTAAGTGACTGATTCAAGCCGGACATCTCATTGTTGCTGAAATTATAATCAACATTGGCAGAAAACGTTCTGCCTGCTTTGCCCAGGCGCTGACGGAAGAGGAAACGTCCGCTTGTCGACCAGTTGGTGTTATTACCAAAATTGTTGTTGAAACCTTTATTGGTGAAAGTAGTATCTGCACCGCGTGCTGTACTTGTCGAGAAACGGGAAATATCCGAATAATCTCCATTTCCGAAATTAAACTGAGGTTCGAAGAGGATTGAAGTTTTCTCATTGAACTCGTGATCGAGGCGGACACCGAATCTATGACCCTGCGAGGCATTTGTACTTGAGCCATAGTTGTCATTTATGAGACGGCTGCCATCTTCCATATATGTGATCTTCGAACTCTCTTCCTCGACATATCTGTCAGAGCCGTTGTAGAGATAGTTTCCTGCAAGTTCCATATCACCGTCGAAAAGATCGAATGCTCCATTGAGACCACCCATCCAGGAACTGGTGATACCGTTTCCTCCACCGAATCCGCCCATTCCACGGCCCATTCCGCCGCCACCGCCACGCATTCCCTGCATCATTCCTCCAGCGAGATCATTGAAACCACGGTTATTAGTGTTATTTGCATTCAATATCACACTTATCTGACTATCTTCCTTGAAGTTGCCGACCATACCGGCACCTTGATAACGCCATCCGTCCTTGAGCGGAGTCTTGCCGTTTCCATAATATCCAGGATCCGGCATATCGTGTCCACCTCCGGCAGAAAGGTTTCCGAACCATCCGTTCATCATTCCCTTGTATACTGAAAGGTCAATGATAGTCTCTTCATTTCCATCATCTATACCTGTAAAACGAGCCTGCTCTGACTTTCTCTCCACTACCTTCACCTTCTCAACGATCTTAGCCGGAAGATTCTTAGATGCGAGCTGAGGGTCATCAAGGAAGAATGTCTTTCCGTCGATGGTAATCTTTTTGATCGTCTCACCATTGGCTGTAATACTTCCGTCAGAGTTGACCTCCACGCCTGGAAGTTTCTTAAGAAGGTCCTCAAGCATATCATTATCAGATGTCTTGAAAGAGGCTGCGTTATACTCGATGGTATCCTTCTTCACGAGGATAGGATTACCTACCGCCGATACATTCGCAGCATCAAGAACCTCTGCATCCTCAGCCATATTCACAGTACCGAGATTCAAATCCTTCTCTACGGTAATTTCTTTTGTAAAAGGTTTATATCCCATCAATTCAGCCTTGAAGATATAAGTTCCCTTACGGACCTTCTGAAGATTTACATTTCCTTCGCTGTCTGAAAGGACATATTTTGCAGGCTCCTTTTCACCTTTGACCGTAAGAGATGCTGTGGCGAAGCCTACAGGTTCTCCTGTCTTTTCATCAGCAAGCTTTGCCTTTACTGTAAGTGAATTCTGAGCATAAACAGAAAGGCTGAAAATCATAGCGACACAGACTAACGCTATTTTAAGAAGAGAATTTGAGATTCTTGAATGCATATATACAGGTTTTATAAAAAACGCGGCAGCATTATAAGTGCCACCGCGTATATAGACACATTATTTGATCAATGGTTTATAGACCTTAGGGCTTTTTTAGATAAAGTTTATCTTCTTGGACCCATCGGACCACCGAAGCCACCCGGACCACGTCCACCGGCTGCACCTCCGAAGTTTCCGAAACGATAAGTCAGGGAGAGGATTATGTAACGTCCGAGCGTGTTGTTTCGGGTCTCCTGGTGATAGTTGGAGGCATCGGTAACTGAAAGATTCTTCGACTGACCGAGGATATCATATGCCTTCAGCGC